>NZ_BBOC01000053.1:0-40647 GCF_001485335.1 Type-D symbiont of Plautia stali
TGTAGAAAGGCGCCCTAAAGGCGCCTTTTTGCTATGCAGAAAAAGTGCAGGATGAGAACCTGCGGCAGGTTCGACTGAATTGCCCGGAGCAATTCAGGCTGATGCGCCAGCATCACCCGAAGGGCGAGGCCCCGGACGGGCCGAGGCATATCCTGCACGACCCACCAATGTAGAAAGGCGCCCTAAAGGCGCCTTTTTGCTATGCGTAAAATATCCCATCCTCACAAAACCTTTTCACTGGCTTAACGCTTTGCGTGCTCAAGGCTGTTCCCACCTGTGCCGATAACGATAATGGTCTATTGCAAGGAGTAAACCATGTCGACTATCTCAAGTGTAAGCAGCATCAGTAGCGCAAGCAGTGGTGGAGGTTCCACCTCACAAATCGCCAGCCTGAACAAACAGATCCAAAGCCTGACTCAACAGGTTAAAGATCTTGCAGATGACGATACCCTCACGGATGAACAGAAATCTGAAGAACAGCAAATGCTGGAATCACAGATTGCAATGGTAGAAGCGCAGATAGCGCAAATTGAGCAGCAGCAGGCAGAAAAAGCGCAGCAGAAGCAAGAAGCGCAGCAGCCGACGGCGGCCAGTGCCACCAGCGCACCGAAAGCCGATGGCATTAATCGTCCGACCGATACCAACCAAATCAACGTTTACGTCTAAAACGCCGGTTTGAGTGCGCGTTGTTGCGCCAGCAGGCTTGCCTGTTGGCGCACCTCCTGCCAGATGGCTTCGGCGGCCGGGGTCAAAGACCGATTTTTTCGTTTAATCAACATCAGATGACGATTGATTTCTGGATAGAGTCGACGTACTGCAAGTTTGCGCCCTGAAGGCAGTGGCAGCGCTAACGCTGGCAAAATACTGATGCCTATTCCCGCCTCCACCATCGGAAACAACGTGGCGGGGTGACCAATCTCCTGCACCACCTGAACCTTTATTGATAACTGCTGCAAAGCCGCATCCACCAGTAAGCGACTGCCGGAAGCATAATCCTGTAACACCAGATTGCGCCCCGCTAACATCGCCCACTCGGCTTGCTCCACCTGCGCCAGCACATCGTCCTGGTGGCACAACAGTAAAAACGGCTCTTGCAAAATATCTTCGGCATCAAAATCGGCTTCCGCCAGCGGTCCGATAACAATACCAAAATCGACTTCCGCATTACGTACGCTCTGTAGCACCGATTGCTGCGCGCGGTCGTGCAAAATCACACGAATATCCGGATAACGTTGCTGACTGCCCGCTAAACATTGCGGCATCAGGTTTGCCGAAGGGGTTTGACTCGCGGCCACCCGCACCGTGCCGCTGCGCTGCTCCCCATAGCTGCGCACATCCAACACCGTGGTGTTTAACTCTTCCAACAGCCGCTCAAGGCGTGATGCCAGTTGGTGCCCCGCTTCCGTCAGCATTACCTCTCGCGTGGTACGATCGAGTAATCGCACCCCCATTTCGGCTTCAAGCTCTTTAATACTGTGGCTCACCGCAGACTGGCTGAGGCCAATGGCCTGTCCTGCCTGGCTAAAGCTCCCCTGCTGTGCCACCGCAACAAAGGTGCGTAGCTGACGTAAGGTGTAATTCATCGATATCGCTCATAGATTAATGCAATAAATCAATTTTATTTCTAAACCCGAGTAGCGCACAATCAGCACCATCATTTTTATTATTAACCGGATTGTAACAATGGGATTTTTACGACTCGACCCAATGATGGTCAAGCTCATCATCACCGTGCTGCTGGCAAGCTTCTTCCCGGCCAAAGGCGGTTTTGTTGATTTCTTTGAGTATCTGACCACCGCCGCCATCGCCCTGCTGTTCTTTATGCACGGTGCCAAGTTATCTCGCGAAAAAATCATTGCAGGCAGTAGCCACTGGCGTTTGCATCTGTGGATTATGTGCAGCACCTTTGTGGTATTCCCGATTCTGGGTTTGCTGCTGGTGTGGTGGCATCCAGTTAACGTTGGTGCGGAGATTTACACCGGCTTCATCTATCTGTGTATTCTGCCCGCGACTGTTCAGTCAGCCATTGCCTTCACCTCCATGGCGGGCGGTAACGTCGCCGCTGCGGTCTGTGCAGCATCGGCTTCCAGTTTGCTCGGCGTATTTGTTTCGCCGCTGCTGGTCAATCTGGTGATGAATGTGCACAGCGATGCGCCGAGTAATGGTCTCGAACAGATTGGCAAAATCATGCTGCAACTGTTAGTGCCGTTCGTGATTGGTCACTTGTCTCGTCGCTGGATTGGCGGCTGGATAGAGAAGCATCGCAGCCTGATTGGCAAAACTGACCAGACTTCAATCCTGCTGGTGGTCTATTCCGCCTTCAGTGAAGCGGTTGTGAACGGCATCTGGCATCGCGTGGGCGTGGATACGCTGCTGTGGATTCTGGTGGGCAGCGTGGTGATTCTGTTTGTCGCGCTGGCAATTAACCTTGGGGCTTCGCGTCTGTTTGGTTTCAGCCGGGCTGATGAAATCGTGGTGCTGTTCTGTGGTTCGAAGAAAAGTTTGGCTAATGGTGTACCGATGGCCAACATTCTGTTCCCGGCCAGTTCGGTGGGGATTATCGTACTGCCGCTGATGATCTTCCATCAGGTGCAGTTGATGGTGTGTTCCTTTATTGCCCAACGCTACAAGGCAGGCAATGAGAAGCGGCTGGCGCAGCAGCAAGTGGAAGCGCAAAAATCCTAAGCAAACGGCCCGCAAATGCGGGCCGTTTTGTTATTCGCTGCGTTTGAGAGGTTTCACTAGCTCCTGCAACCCCTCAATTTTAATCGTCAGCGTCAGCTGCATGAGATCGCCCAACCGACCTGCGGGAAACTCGTTTTTACGCGCAAACCACAGTAGATACTCTTCCGGCACATCAATCAGCATCCGGCCTTTGTATTTACCAAACGGCATCGCGGTATTGGCGATATCAACCAGCTGAAATTTATCCACGTCAGGCTCCCAACAGGCGAATCATTTCCGCTTCGTCAATCACCGGAATACCGAGCTCCTGTGCTTTTGCCAGTTTCGAACCTGCGGCTTCTCCGGCGATCAGTAAATCCGTTTTCTTCGATACGCTGCCGCTGACTTTCGCACCGAGCGCCGCCAGACGTGCCTTAGCATCGTCACGATTCATCTGCGACAGCGAGCCGGTCAGTACCACGGTTTTACCGGCAAACGGACTGTCGATCTCTGCCGCGTTCACCACTTCTGGCTGAGGCCAGTGCACCCCAATCTCAGTCAGTTCGCGGATCACCTCGCGATTGCTCTCTTCATCCATAAAATTACGCACATGTGCAGCAACCACTTTGCCCACATCCTGCACGGCAATCAGAGCCTCGAGATCGGCATTCATCACTTTATCCAGCTCACCAAAATGATTGGCCAGATTAGCGGCGGTGGCTTCCCCAACCTCACGGATGCCGAGTGCATAGAGAAATCGAGGCAAGGTGGTGAGCTTAGCCTTTTCCAGCGCATCCACGATGTTTTGCGCCGACTTTGGTCCCATGCGATCCAGCCCGGTGAGCTTGCCAGCGGTAAGACGGAACAGATCGGCCGGCGTCTGGACGTACTCTTTTTCCACGAGCTGATCGATGATTTTGTCGCCCATGCCGTCAACGTCCATCGCACGGCGAGAGACAAAGTGCTTGAGCGCCTCTTTACGCTGCGCACCGCAAATCAGGCCACCGGTACAACGCGTGACGGCTTCCCCTTCGACGCGCTCCACATCCGATCCACAGACCGGGCAATGGCTCGGGAAGACGATTTCACGCGTGTCTTCAGGACGTTCAGATTCCACCACATTCACCACCTGCGGAATCACATCGCCCGCGCGGCGAATCACGACTTTGTCGCCGATGCGCAAGCCCAAACGCGCGATTTCATCAGCGTTGTGCAGTGTGGCATTACTCACCACCACGCCAGCCACCTGCACCGGCTCCAGACGTGCCACGGGGGTGATGGCACCCGTACGGCCAACCTGGAATTCAACATCGCGCACGAAGGTCATCTGCTCCTGCGCGGGGAATTTAAAGGCCACGGCCCAGCGTGGCGCACGCGCGACAAAACCGAGCTGCTCCTGCAAGGCCTGGGAATCCACCTTGATCACCACACCATCAATATCAAAACCGAGTGATGGACGGTCTTGCTCCACCTGGCGATAGAATGCCAGCACCTCTTCGGCGGTATGAGCCAGACGAATACGGTCACTGACCGGTAACCCCCAGGCTTTAAACTGTTGCAGGCGCTGCCAATGGCTGGCAGGCATTTCACCGCCTTCCAGCAGGCCAAAACCGTAGCAGAAGAAGGTCAACGGGCGTTTCGCCGTGATGCGTGGATCGAGCTGGCGCAATGAGCCCGCTGCGGCATTGCGCGGGTTGGCGAACACTTTCGCTCCCGTACGACGGGCTTCTTCATTGAGCTTTTCAAAGCCCACTTCCGTCATAAACACTTCCCCACGCACTTCAACGCGTGCAGGAATGTTGTCGCCGTGCAAACGCAGCGGGATAGCATGAATAGTACGCACATTGACGGTGATGTTCTCACCGGTGGTGCCATCACCGCGCGTGGCTGCGCGTACCAGCAGGCCATCCTCATACAGCAGGCTAACCGCCAGGCCATCCAGCTTGAGTTCGCAGCAGTAGGTCAAATCATCGCTGCTTTTCAGGCGATCCTGGACGCGTTTATTGAAGGCAAGGAATCCGGCTTCATCAAAGGTGTTGTCGAGTGACAGCATGGGCACTTCGTGGCGAACCTGTTCGAAAGCAGCCAACGGTGCCGCGCCTACGCGCTGAGAGGGGGAATCGGGCGTGATGAGATCGGGGTTCGCCGCTTCCAGTTCGCGCAACTGCTGCATTAATCGATCATATTCTGCATCCGGAATTTCCGGTGCATCCATCACGTGATAGAGGTACTCATGGTGACGTAACGAGGTACGCAGTGCGGTGATCTGCTCCTGAACCGATTTCATAATTTTGCCCTGCGAGATAAAAAACCCCCGACATGCGGGGGTTTAGTTATTTCCTTCATCCTTTACGCTATGGCTGCGTTGGCTGCTCTTACTCACTCCAGTCACTTACTGATGTAAGCTCCTGGAGATTCATGCGTTTGCCGCCTTGCCACAGCGCAAAGTCTTTTGGAAATCTGTTAATGAGTTATCAACCAATGACTTCGCGAATGCGTGCTTTGTAGGTTTCCAGCTTCTGTGGCGTCATCATACGGCGCTCATCATCCAGCACCACACCACCCACATCATCAGCGATACGCTGTGCTGACTGCAGCATCAGCTTGAAGTTCTGGTTGGCATCACCGTAAGACGGCACCATCATAAAGATGGAGATGCCCGGCGTAGTGAAATCGCCCATGGTGTCCGGGTTAAATGAGCCCGGCTTGACCATATTCGCCAGGCTAAACAGCACAGGTCCGCTGCCTGCTGGGCTGAGATGGCGATGGAAAATGTTCATTTCTCCAAACTGGAAGCCCGCTTGCAGAATACCCTGCAACAGCGCTTCGCCGTTCAGTTCACCACCGGTGTGCGCGGCCACGTGCAGTACCAGCACCGCTTCATTTTTTCTTTGTGAAGAGGCAGCAGGCTGCGCCGGCTGTTCCTGCACCACCGGTGCTTCTTCTTCAAATTCAGGTTCTTCCGCAGCCTGGAATTCAGGCGCAGGCTGGGTTGCAGACAGTGGCTCATTATCCAGCAAAGGATCGGCCTGCACTGGCTGAGGTTGTGGCGCAGGCGCAGGTCTCGCTACGGGTGGTACAGGCGCTTGCGGTGCAGGTTGACGCACGGCTGGCTCATCATCCAGCAGTGGATCGCCCATTAATGGCGCTTCATGACGTGGGAACGGCTGACGCACAGGTTCAGGCGCACGCGGCACGCTGACAGGTTTAGTCACAGGCGCGTCAAATTCAGGCTCTTCATGGGCGTCACGATGACGGCTCACACGAACTTCGCCGACGCCATCATCTTCGTCGCTCAGCAGATCTTCATCGGCTTCATCGCGTTGTTTCAGACGTTTGTGCGGGCGATCACGAAACACGGAAGAGCGCTCTTTACGGCTGGTCCACAGTCCGTGAAGTAGCAGCGCTATTATGGCGATCGCGCCAACAACGATTAATATCAGACGCAAATCCTGCATCATTGTATTCTCTGTTGTTCCAATACCTTGCCACCACGGCAAACTTTATCCTCTAACTGTATTTGCCCAGCTACACAAGTGCAAGTCTGTGCAGTATTTTCTGACAAATAAGATAGCTGCCCCACGCTTTTTTGCTGTTTTTTCGCGCAATGTGCCCCTGCCGCCGACAAAAAGCCAGGTTATGATGTGCGCGCCGCCACACACAAGGAGAATGGCTCGCTATGCCCGCAGAGAACTTACCCTCATCATTTAATGGTATTCATTACTTTGCCGAAGGCTGGAAGTTGGTTCGCCTGCCTGGCATTCGCCGTTACGTTATTATCCCGCTGCTGGTTAACATCGTGCTGCTGGGCGGCGCCTTTATCTGGCTGTTTCAACGTCTGGGCCAATGGATCCCTGCCGTGTTGTCCCACGTACCAGACTGGTTGCAGTGGCTGAGTTATTTACTTTGGCCGCTGTCGGTTATCTCGATTGTGCTGGTGTTTAGTTACTTCTTCTCCACCCTGGCCAACTGGATTGCCGCTCCCTTCTGCGGGCTGTTGGCAGAGCAGCTGGAAGGACGCCTGACCGGCAAACCGCTGCCAGACAGTGGCTGGATGGCGATGTTCAAAGATATCCCGCGCATTATGAAGCGCGAATTACAAAAGCTGGGCTACTACCTGCCGCGTGCACTCGGCTTGCTGCTGCTCTATTTTGTCCCTGGATTTGGACAAACCGTCACCCCGGTCTTATGGTTTTTGTTCAGCGCCTGGATGTTGTCGATACAGTATTGCGATTATCCGTTTGACAACCACAAAGTGAGTTTCCACCAGATGCGCAGTGCATTGCGTCAGCATAAGACCGCCAATATGCAGTTCGGTGCGATGGTGAGCCTGTTTACCATGATTCCAATTCTGAATCTGGCCATCATGCCGGTGGCGGTATGTGGCGCCACAGCGATGTGGGTTGACCGTTATCGTATGCAACACGCACGTCATTAAAGCTTCAAAAAGCCTTATGCATTTTTGCGTAAGGCTTATGGTTGTGGGCTATATAGATATACGATTTCTTTCCTTCCGCGTACGGGAAGAAAAGGTATGCTCTGAGGGTTCCCAATATTTCATACAGTTAAGGACGAGCTATGAGTAAGATCTATGAAGACAACTCTCTGACAATTGGTCATACGCCGCTGGTTCGACTGAACCGCATCGGTAACGGCCGCATTCTGGCGAAGGTCGAGTCGCGTAACCCGAGCTTCAGCGTCAAATGCCGTATCGGTGCCAATATGATTTGGGACGCGGAAAAACGCGGCATTCTTAAACCGGGGGTTGAGCTGGTTGAACCCACCAGCGGTAACACCGGTATTGCGCTGGCCTACGTTGCGGCGGCACGCGGTTATAAATTAACCCTGACCATGCCAGAGACCATGTCGGTTGAACGCCGTAAGCTGCTTAAAGCCCTGGGCGCCAATCTGGTGCTGACGGAAGGCGCGAAAGGCATGAAAGGGGCCATCGCCAAAGCGGAAGAGATCGTCGCCAGCGACCCAGACAAATTTGTGCTGTTGCAGCAGTTCAGCAACCCAGCAAACCCGGAAATCCACGAGAAAACCACCGGCCCAGAAATCTGGGAAGACACAGACGGCGAAGTCGATGTGTTTATCGCGGGTGTGGGCACCGGCGGCACGCTGACTGGCGTAAGCCGCTACATTAAAAATACCAAAGGCAAGAAAGAGCTGATTACGGTGGCGGTTGAGCCAACAGACTCACCGGTTATCGCGCAAGCGCTGGCAGGTGAAGAGATCAAACCCGGTCCTCACAAGATTCAGGGCATCGGTGCCGGTTTCATTCCGGGCAACCTCGACCTGAAACTGGTTGACCGTGTGGTGGCGATTACCAACGAAGAAGCGATCAGCACTGCGCGTCAGTTGATGGAAGAAGAAGGCATTCTGGCCGGTATCTCATCAGGTGCTGCCGTGGCTGCCGCGTTGAAATTGCAGGAAGACGAAGCCTTCGCTAACAAGAACATTGTGGTTATCCTGCCCTCTTCTGGAGAGCGCTACCTTAGCACTGCATTGTTCGCCGATCTGTTCACTGAAAAAGAGCTGCAGCAGTAACCGCCAAAGTCTTAAATTGATGGAAAAAGCACCCAATCGGGTGCTTTTTTGTGGTGTAGATCTCACTTTTACCACCAGGCAGATTGATTTCAATGTCGCGGCTCTGGTATTTAAGCTCCCAATTATTTCGGTGCCTGAAATTAATCTGGCTTTGAAGTGGATCAAGCTGAATCGATTTACTGATTTGGCTAAACGGCGATTCACGGCATACTTAACGGAGTGCCGAATTCGCGCAGTTTTTGATCTGTCTCCGAAAGACGCACATTATGAAGCGCATTTTTTGGTCAGCTTAATGCCACACCAGCGCACCTACACAGGCTAAAGTAGCGGCTCCAGGCTAGACTTTAGATCCATAACACCAAACCTGATAAAGTTGGGGAAATAGAATGTTCCAGCAAGAAGTTACCATTACCGCACCTAACGGCCTTCATACCCGTCCTGCAGCTCAGTTCGTTAAAGAAGCTAAGGCTTTCCAGTCAGAAATCACTGTGACCTCTAATGGCAAATCTGCCAGCGCGAAAAGCCTGTTCAAACTGCAGACTCTGGGTCTGACTCAGGGTACGGTTGTTACGCTGTCTGCTGAAGGTGAAGACGAGCAGCAAGCGGTTGAGCACCTGGTGAAACTGATGGCTGAGCTGGAGTAATTCCGCTCAGGTAAGCAATTAAACCGACTCCTTTGCCCCATTGAGTGCAAAAATCTTGATCGCGGACAACCTGTCCGCGTTCTTGCTTCCTTAGAGTACTGGTCCGTGACAGTGGCAACGCATTGGGTCAATGAGCCATCGTGATTAAAAGGTAGGGTTATGATTTCAGGCATTTTAGCATCACCGGGTATCGCTTTCGGCAAAGCACTTCTGCTGAAGGAAGATGAGATCGTCATCAGCCGTAAAAAAATTACTGACGACCAGGTTGAGCAAGAAGTTCAACGCTTCCTTGATGGTCGCGGCAAAGCGGCAGTTCAGCTTGAAGCTATCCGTGTCAAAGCCGGTGAAACCCTCGGCGAAGAGAAAGCGGCGATCTTTGAAGGTCATATCATGCTGCTCGAAGACGAAGAGCTTGAGCAAGAAATCATCGACCTGATTAAGAAAGATCACGCCACGGCTGACGCTGCAGCGTACTCTGTCATTGATGGCCAGGCCAAAGCACTGGAAGAACTCGACGACGAATACCTGAAGGAACGTGCGGCTGACGTACGTGACATCGGTAAGCGTCTGCTGCAAAACATCCTCGGTCTGCACATTGTTGATCTGGGTGCTATCGCAGAAGAATCTATTCTGGTGGCGAAAGATTTAACGCCGTCAGAAACCGCACAGCTAAACCTGAAGAAGGTGCTGGGCTTTATTACCGATATCGGTGGACGTACCTCTCACACCTCCATCATGGCGCGTTCTCTGGAGATCCCAGCGATTGTCGGCACCGGTAATGTCACCACGCAAATTAAAAACGGTGATTTCCTGATTCTGGATGGCGTAAACAATAAAATTTACGTGAATCCTACTGATGCTGAACAAGAAGAACTGAAAGCGATTCAAACCCAGTATCTGTCAGAAAAACATGAACTGGCTAAGCTGAAAGACCTGCCTGCTATCACGCTGGATGGTCATCAGGTTGAAGTGTGTGCCAACATTGGTACCGTACGTGATGTCGCTGGTGCAGAGCGCAACGGCGCGGAAGGCGTGGGCCTGTATCGTACCGAGTTCCTGTTTATGGACCGTGACTCACTGCCAACCGAAGAAGAGCAGTTCCAGGCTTACAAAGCCGTTGCTGAAGCCATGGGTTCTCAGGCCGTAATCGTGCGTACTATGGACATCGGCGGTGATAAAGATCTGCCGTACATGAACCTGCCAAAAGAGGACAACCCGTTCCTCGGCTGGCGCGCGATTCGTATCGCGATGGACCGTAAAGAGATCCTGCACGCTCAGCTGCGCGCTATTCTGCGTGCCTCTTCCTTCGGCAAACTGCGCATCATGTTCCCGATGATTATTTCGGTGGAAGAAGTGCGTGCGCTGAAGGCCGAGCTGGAAATGCTGAAAACGCAGCTGCGTGAAGAAGGCAAGTCCTTTGATGAGTCCATTGAAGTGGGCATTATGGTGGAAACACCGGCTTCAGCGGTGATTGCTCGCCATCTGGCGAAAGAAGTCGACTTCTTTAGTATTGGGACAAATGACCTGACGCAGTATACTCTGGCGGTCGATCGTGGTAATGATTTGATTTCACACCTCTATAACCCAATGACGCCATCCGTACTCGGCCTCATTAAGCAAGTGATCGACGCGTCACATGCCGAAGGGAAATGGACCGGCATGTGTGGTGAGCTGGCGGGTGATGAACGTGCTACACTACTGTTACTGGGAATGGGGCTGGACGAATTCAGCATGAGTGCCATTTCAATCCCGAGCATCAAGAAGATTATTCGTAATACCAATTTCGAAGATGCGAAGGCATTGGCGGAGCAGGCTCTGGCTCAACCCACAGCGGAAGATTTGATGAACCTGGTGAACAAGTTCATTAAAGAAAAAACGCTCTGCTGATCCACGAGATGCTGGCCCCAAATTACTGCTTAGGAGAAGATCATGGGTTTGTTTTCTAAACTTTTTGGCGAAAAATCAGAGAGCGCGTCAGGGACTATTGATATCGTTGCGCCTCTGTCAGGCGAAATCGTGAATATCGAAGACGTTCCTGATGTGGTTTTTGCTGAGAAAATCGTGGGTGACGGTATCGCCATTAAACCGACAGGCAACAAAATGGTTGCACCGGTTGACGGTACCATCGGTAAGATTTTCGAAACCAACCACGCTTTTTCCATCGAATCTGACAATGGCATTGAGCTGTTTGTCCACTTCGGTATCGATACGGTTGAACTGAAAGGTGAAGGTTTCAAACGCATCGCTGAAGAAGGCCAGAAAGTGAAAAAAGGCGATGTGGTGATCGAGTTTGATCTGCCACTGCTGGAAGAGAAGGCAAAATCCACGCTGACGCCGGTTGTGATTTCGAACATGGACGAGATCAAAGACCTGATCAAACTCTCCGGTCAGGTGACTGTGGGTGAAACCCCGGTTATCCGCATTAAGAAGTAAGCAGCGCTTGCATCATAAAAACGGCACCCTTTGGGTGCCGTTTTTGTTTGGTAAGGCTGGATCAGCATAAGTGCAGAAAAGCGGGTTTGGTGCTGTCGGTCAGGACAACCGGGCAGATCGCAAAGACGGCATAAACCATCCCTGGGCCTCTACCCTCGCCATCCCTGGCGAGGGACGCTTTGCTCTTCTGCCCGGTTGTCCTGCCCTGCTCGAAATAGTGCGTGCTGTTTTAGAGCTTAAAACTTCAGTTCTGCGTCCAGTGTGGCAGCCATGGAGAGCTTAAACCTTCAGTCCTGCTTCCAGCGCGGAAGTCGCAATGTCAGCTCTAAACCACCTTCAGGGCGATTCACCGCCTGCACTTCACCATGGTGCGCCAGAATCACCTTACGCACGATGGACAGACCCAGGCCGTATCCTTTACCCATCATCGGGGAGTTGACCCGGACAAAGGGATCAAAGATGCTGGAGAGTTTCTCGTCGTCCACGCCCGGCCCTTGGTCGCGGACGCGAATCGCCAGCCACTGATTTTCCGCCTGTAATCGCACATTGATATGTTGGCCTTTGTGTGAAAAGCGCAGCGCATTGCGCAGCACGTTTTCCACACCACGACGAATCAGCTCGGCGTTGCCGTGTACGGTGTAGTCCGCGTTTTCGTCCACCTGAAAATCAACTTTCACGCCTGGAATCTGCGCCTCATAGCGCACATCCGTCACCACAGCATGCAGCAGTCCGGTGAGGTCAAAGTATTGCTCGCCAGGCATACTTTCATGTTCAGCGCGTGACAGGGTCAACAGCTCGCCAATCATCTTGTCGAGGCGGCGTGCCTCTTCATCGATACGATTAAGAGATGCCTCAACGGATTCTGGGGTTTGACGTGCCAACCCTGTTGCCAGCTGCAAACGCGCCAGCGGGGAGCGTAATTCATGAGAGATATCATGCAGTAGCTCTTCACGCGCTTTGACCAGCGTGTCGAGGCGTTCCACCATGGCATCGAACTCTTGTGCCACCGTGGAAAGCTCATCGTGGCGCTTACGCATCACCGGATAGAGGCGTACAGACAAATCGCCACTTGAGACACGCGCAAAACCTTCGCGCAGCTGACGCATCGGACGTGTCAGGTTCCAGGCCAGTAGCAGGCTGAATAACAAGCCCAGTGCCCCTGCAAAGGTAAACATTGGTTCGGGGATATTCAGGATACGACGCGGGCCACCGCCCCCCATGGTGCTGTCTTCCCGCAGCCCTTTAACATCGTAACGCAGCTCATACTCTTTTCCGTCCTGGCCCTTCACCCAGCGCACAATCACATCCGGGAAAGGACCATGGAAAGGCGCACTGAAGGTCTCAGGTGGCGCATTTCCCGGCGTGGTCGCGGGTTTATCATGCTGAATAACCGAAAAGAACTGACGATCATTCGGCTCCCAGTCGGCCATCATGTCATCCAGCGAACTGGGGCCACCGCGCTCTAAAACCGACACCGCAGACGCCATCTGCAAATTGACGATACGACGAATCGCTACGATCTCCGGCGGCTCATGGCGATTACCGGAAAGGGTAAATCCGAGCCATAACAGCTGACTAATAATGACAAACACGATCCAGAAGCCCAGCAGGATCTTCCAGAACATACGGCCGCGGTAGCTGTGTTTCATCGAATGCGATAACCAATACTGCGTACAGTCTCAATATTGACGCTGTCAGCGGTGAGCGCCGCCAGCTTCTGACGAATGTTGCTGATGTGCACATCAACGCTACGATCGTAAGCTTCGCGCGGACGACCCAATCCCTTCTCAGACAGCTCATCTTTCGACACCACACGATCTGGCGCACGCAGCAGCAGATCTAACAGGTTGAATTCTGATGCAGTGAGGTCAAACGCTTTACCCTGCCATTCAGTAATACGCGTAGCGGGATTCAGGCACAGCTCGCCCCAGCGCAGCACTTCTTTTTTATCCGGTATTGGGGCCTGGTCTTCAAAACGACGCAGCACCGCACGCAAACGCGCCACTAACTCACGTGGATAGCATGGCTTGGGCACATAGTCATCCGCGCCCATTTCCAGGCCGATGACGCGATCAATATTGTCGCCTTTCGCCGTCAACATAATCACCGGTAGGCGGCTGTTCTGACGCACCTGGCGCAGCACATCGATACCGCTCATATCGGGCAGCATAATATCGAGGATCATCGCGGTGTAATTGCCCGACAACGCGCCTTCAATACCGGCGGTTCCGGTTAAAACCAATTGCGTTTCAAAGCCTTCCGCAATCAGGTACTGGCTCAGCATGGTGCCAAGTTCTACATCGTCATCAACAAGCAGAATTTTCATCTTTATCTCTCGTACAAAATTGCCGCTATTTTGGCCTGAGTTGGCAACGAGCGCAGCCGATTTTACTCGATCCTTACAGTGCCAACACCAGACGATAATTAGGGAGACTATAGACAAAAACGGCCCGGTCGCACCACAACAGTACGCTCAGGCCAGATAAAATTTTGAGAAGCTGAAATCAGTGGAACACGCCGGTGGAGAGATAACGGTCACCGCGATCGCAGACAATCGCCACGACCACGCTGCCGGGATGCGCTGCCGCTACACGCAATGCGCCAGCCACTGCACCACCGGAACTGACGCCGCAGAAGATACCTTCACGCTGGGCTAACGCCCGCATTGTCTCTTCGGCTTCCTGTTGCGCCATATCAATGACGTCATCCACCAGCTCCGGGCGGAAAATGCCGGGAAGATACGCCTCTGGCCAGCGGCGAATGCCAGGAATACTGCTGCCTTCCTGCGGCTGCAAGCCAATCACTTTTACTGCAGGCGCGAACTCCTTCAAATAGCGCCCGACCCCCGTGATGGTGCCGGTTGTGCCCATGCTGGACACAAAATGGGTCATCCGACCCTGCGTCTGCTGCCATATCTCCGGGCCGGTGGTGAGATAGTGGCCGAGTGGATTATCGGGGTTATTGAACTGATCCAACACCCTGCCCTCACCGCGATCGGCCATCTCTTGCGCCAAATCGCGCGCCCCTTCCATGCCCTGTTCGCGCGTCACCAACACCAACTCCGCACCGTAAGCACGCATCGCATCCTGCCGCTCCTGGCTCATGTTATCGGGCATTAGCAGGCGCAGCTTGTAGCCTTTCATCGCCGCAATCATCGCCAGCGCGATGCCGGTGTTGCCGCTGGTGGCTTCAATCAACTGGTCGCCGGGGGTGATATCACCGCGCAACTCTGCCTGATGAATCATCGACCAGGCGGCACGATCTTTGACCGAACCGGCCGGATTGTTCCCCTCCAGCTTTAACCAGATCTCACTGCCGTTATCGGGCGTCAGGCGCTGCAACCTGATCAACGGCGTATTGCCGATAGTATTTTCCAGTGTGGTCACGGTTTGATTCCAGACAGAAGAGATGCAAAGAAATCGGGCGGGAAAGTCCCGCCCGAAGGAGTGTCAAAAATATCAGGCGCTTTCGGCAAAGGCAACCGGACGCAGCGGCGTAGTGCCATGGTAGAGTCGAGCCTGCTGCAGGCCGACAAACAGGCGTTCGCCACGAATCGGGGCCGTATGGTCGCCGTCATACACCACGGAGAATGCATCGCCCTGCCAGCCGCTTGGCTGTACCACTAACTGCCAGAAGTGACCGCGCGGACTGATTTCTAATACTTGCACTGGCAGCGGCGTTTCCAGGCTACTCTGGCGAGAGACATCCACTTCCCATGGACGCAGGAACAGCTCAACATCACCTTGATGCGCAGGGGTGTAACCCAGCGGCCAGCGATGTGCGGCCACATGGAACTGCGAACCGTGCACTTCACCGTCGAAGCGATTCACTTCGCCAAGGAACTCCAGCACAAAGCGGGTTGCCGGCTCTTGCCACACTTCATTTGGCGTGCCGACTTGCTCGATGTTGCCCTGACTCATCACCACCACGCTATCCGCGACTTCCATCGCTTCTTCCTGGTCGTGTGTCACGAACACGCTGGTGAATTTCAACTCTTCGTGCAGCTGGCGCAACCAGCGGCGCAATTCTTTACGTACCTGGGCATCCAGCGCACCAAAAGGTTCATCGAGCAGCAGAATTTGCGGCTCCACCGCCAACGCACGGGCCAACGCCACACGCTGTTTCTGCCCACCCGATAGCTGAGCCGGGAAGCGATTAGCGAGATGGGCGAGTTGCACCATCTCCAGCAAACGCGTGACGCGTTGTTTGATTTCCGCAGCTGAGGGGCGCTCACGGCGCGGCAGCACGGTCAGGCCAAAGGCGATGTTGTCAAACACCGTCATGTGGCGGAACAGCGCATAGTGCTGGAACACAAAACCGACCTGACGATCGCGCGCATGGATGCGGCTCACATCGTTACCGTGGAAATGAATCTGCCCGCTGTTTTGATGTTCCAGCCCAGCGATAATGCGCAGCAGTGTAGTTTTACCGGAACCCGACGGGCCCAGCAGCGCCACCATCTTGCCGGAAGGAATATCCAGAGAGATGTCGTTCAACACCGGTGTACGGCCAAACGATTTATTAATTTGTTTGATCTCAATGCTCATGATTTTCCTCCTGTTGACGCTTCTGCTGATGCTCTAACCGCCACTGCACCACGCTTTTCAGAAACAGCGTTACAATTGCCATCAGGGTCAGCAGCGCGGCGGCGGTAAACGCGCCTACGGTGTTGTAATCCTGATGCAGTAATTCAACCTGAAGCGGCAAGGTATAGGTCTCACCGCGAATCGATCCCGAGACCACCGAGACCGCACCAAACTCACCAATCGCACGGGCATTGGTCAGAACCACGCCATACAGCAGTGCCCAACGGATATTCGGCAGCGTCACACGGCGGAACATCTGCCAGCCGGATGCGCCTAACAGCACTGCGGCTTCATCTTCATTGCTGCCCTGGCTTAACATCACCGGCACCAGTTCACGCACCACAAACGGACAGGTGACGAAGATAGTGGCCAGCACCATGCCCGGCCAGGCAAACATAATCTGGATATTGTGCGCATCCAGCCAACCGCCCGCCGGACCGTTGATACCCCAGAACAGCAGATACATCAGACCCGCCACCACCGGCGACACGGCAAACGGAATATCAAACAGCGTCAGCAACAGTTGGCGGCCGGGGAAGGTAAAACGTGTCACCAGCCACGCCAGCAAGGTGCCAAACACCAGATTGACCGGCACGGTGATTAACGCCACCAGAATGGTCAGCCAGATGGCATGCAGCATGTCGCCATCTTTGAGATTATTCAGCGAGGCGACCAGGCCCTGGCTGAGCGCTTCCCAGAAGATCGACACCATCGGCACAACCAACAGCAGAATCGATACCAGCGCACCGATGCCAATCAGGACCCACTTACCCCAGTTGATCGGTTGGCGGTCGGCCTGATTAATCTGTGAAATCTCCGCCATTAGTGACCTCCTAAGCGGCGGCCAAAGCGGCTCTGCAAGGTGTTAATCGCAAACAACAACAGCAGCGAAGCGGCCATAATCACCGAGGCAATGGCACTCGCTGCCGGGTAATCAAACTCTTGCAGGCGAACAAATATCATCAGCGAAGTGACTTCGGTTTTCCACGCGATGTTGCCCGCAATGAAGATAACCGCACCAAACTCACCAAGGCTGCGGGTAAAGGATAATGCCGTACCCGCTAACAGCGCCGGAGCCACTTCAGGCAGCACCACGCGGCGGAAACTCTGCCACGGTGAAGCACCGAGGGTTTCGGCGGCTTCTTCATATTCCGGACCCAACTCTTCCAGCACCGGCTGTACAGTACGCACCACAAAAGGGATGCTGGTAAACGCCATCGCCACGGCAATGCCAAGCCAGGTGTAAGAGACTTTGATGTCAAAGTGCGCCAGCCATTGACCATACCAGCCGTTCACCGAGAACAAGCCTGCCAGCGTTAAACCGGCTACTGCGGTGGGTAAGGCAAACGGCAAATCCATTAAGCCATCCAGCAGCGCACGGCCAGGGAAGCGGTAACGCGTCAGGATCCAGGCCATCAACATGCCAAAGAATGCATTGAAGATGGAGGCCACACCGGCTGAAATCAGCGTGACTTTATAGGCCGCAATCAGCTGTGGATTGGTCACCACATTCCAGTACTGCGCCAGCGTCATGTTGGAGAGTTGCATCAACAGGGCGCTGATCGGCAGCAGCAAGATCAAGCAGGTAAACAGCAGGCTGGTGCCCAGGCTCAAACCGAAGCCGGGTAACACGCGTTTTTGCGATAAGGCGAACATCAACCGCGCCCCGCTGCCAGTAATTTATCCAACTCACCACCGCTGGAGAAATGCGTTTGCATCACCTTTTCCCAGCCGCCAAACGCGTCCTGCACGTTAAACAGCGCGGTCTGCGGGAAGCGATCTTTCTGCTCCGCCATCAGTTGTGGGTTGTTCACACGGTAGTAGTAACCGGTAATGATTTTCTGCGCCTCTGGGGAATAGAGGAAATTCAGGTAAGCTTTAGCCGCTTCGGCCGTGCCATTGTGCTCGACGTTTTTATCGACCCACGCCACCGGGAATTCCGCCAGAATATTGGTTTTTGGCACAATCACTTCGTATTCATCTTTGCTGTATTGATTGCGGATATTGTTCACTTCCGATTCAAAGCTGATCAACACATCGCCCAATCCACGCTCGGCAAAGGTGGTGGTTGCGCCGCGCCCGCCGGTATCAAACACTTCGACGTTCTTCAGGAACTTCGTCATGTAAGCTTCGGTTTTGGCTTTATCTTTGCCATCGGCCTGATCGGCTGCGCCCCACGCTGCGAGGTAGGTATAGCGACCGTTGCCTGAGGTTTTCGGATTTGGGAACACCAGCTTCACGTTGTCGCGTGCCAGGTCGGCCCAGTCATGGATCTGCTTGGGATTCCCTTTGCGCACCAAAAACGCCATGGTGGAGTAAAACGGTGAACTGTTGTTTGGCAGACGCGTTTGCCAGTCAGCCGGGATCAGGTTGCCTTTGTCGTGCAGCACCTGCACGTCGGTCACCTGGTTGTAGGTGACCACATCCGCACGCAAGCCCTGCAAAATCGCCAGCGCCTGTTTTGATGACCCGGCATGCGATTGTTTAATCGTCAGCTTGTCATTAGGGTGCGCGGCATCCCACTGCTGTTCAAACGGGGCATTCAGGGCAACAAACAGCTCGCGCGAGACGTCATAAGAGCTGTTCAGCAGCTCTGTTGCCTGCGCTGCACCGGCTAACGCCAGTGACAAGGCGATTCCGCTCATCCATTTTTTCGCAATCGGAAGTGTCATGCTGCACCCTGAAATTCGGCGATAGCGCCAATGCCATTAGATGCTGTCAGTGTATTTATAACTCAGGGCAAAGCTGTAACGGTTTTATATATCGTTTGGGGATTTCAAAGTCTAAAAAGGCATAAGACGGCGGGAGAGTTTATGCATCAGGCAACAATGAGAAGTTTGTCGTAGCGGCGCAATTTAATATGTAGTCGTGCTCATTAAGCAAAATTTAAATCTTCATGCCGGTGCGCATAAATGCGCACCCTACGAAAAACGCGCGCGATCATTGTAGGGTTGCCATTTATGGCGACCAAAATGCGCCTGTCTGACATGAATAAAGTCGATTAAAGCGCCTGCAGCGCTTCAATCGATGGCGCAAAGAAGTAGCTACCGGTCACCGGTTTGGTAAAGCGCAGCATCGCATCCATCTTGCCATCTCGCTCGCCGAACATGCTCAGCAACTGCTGTTCAATGTTATGGAGACGGTTGCAGTAAGAGATGAAGTACAAACCGTGCGTGCCACTGGCGGTGCCATAAGGCAGGCTTTGGCGCAGGATCTTCAACCCTTTGCCCTCTTCTTTGAGATCAACGCGGCTGAGATGCGATGTCGCGGGGCGCTGGTCGCCTGGCAACTCTTGGTTATCCACCTTAGTGCGGCCAATAATCGCTTCCTGCTTCTCAACGGCCATGCGATTCCACAGCTTGAGGTTGTGCTCCCAGCGCTGGGTGAACACATAGCTGCCGCCAACGTCTGGACCTTGGGCAATGATCGCCACCTGCTGACGCGCCTCACCCTGCGGGTTCTCGGTGCCATCCACGAAGCCGGAGAGATCGCGCTCTTCAACCCAACGGAAACCGTGCGTCTCTTCTTCAATCGCTATCGCACCGGCAAAAGCCTCCAGCGCGGCCTGCGCCAGCGAGAAGTTCACGTCATGACGTAATGACTGGATGTGGATTAACAGATCGCGTTGCGTCGCAGGCGCAATGCCTTTACCCAATGGCGCAAAGGCTTTTAGCTCAGGAGCCGAAGTCTGGCCTTGCAGATCGCGCCACAGCGCATCACCAAAGGCGATCACCGCGCCTAATCCCGCATCACTAAAGGTCTGTTGCAGTGCAGCCAACCGCTGCAAGAAGGAATGGCTGCCCTGACGCAGCGCATCGAGGTCGCCTGTGACACGGGCTTCAAGCCAAATGGCGAAACGGCGGTGCTCCAGTAGGATCCCGCTCTGACATTGAGACATTGCACTGCTCTCCGGCATGAAAGTTAGGACGTTTTTTTCGCCTGTATCATACCGGAAAGCCACACAGTGATTGTGCGTTAACGCAACTTTTTTTCGCTTAACGCTGCCAGACCATTTTGCTGATCTTCCAGCTTTTTAAGGTGTCGTCAGAGGGCATCAGACCTTCTGGACCATGCCAATCACCGCTGTAAACATAAGCGATGTGCTGACTGCCAGGCGCACGGCACTCAACGTCGCGCGCATCCAGCCCTGGAGCCAGTTTGCAGTTATCGAACGCCTTGCTGAATTTGGCGCTAAACAGATCGCCGATTTTGCTGCCATCGGCGCTTTTCGCATCGGCATCCATTACTTCGATGCGCTCAACGCTGCTCTGCCCGTTAATCACCAGCTTCACTTTGCCGTCATCCAGCGCCTGCCAGAAATCGACAACCTGGCCATTCTGCGTACGCATGCCCTGACGCAGTTGGAAATCATTGTTCAGCGCTTTACCGATCGCTGCTTCCGTCATCGGCGTGGTGCTGCTCAACCCTGCCACACCCTGCTCTGTCACGGTTAATGAGCCGCCAAACCAGTTCATCGGATTCAGTGCCGACCAGTGATAGCTCAGCGGATTGTACCAATGGCTTTCGCTGGCGCTGGAAGGTGAAGAGGAACCCGAACTGGCGCAACCCGCCAGTATCAGCGCGCTGACCAGCAGTGCGGGACGAACAACTTTCATGAATACTCCTTGATCTTCTGTGCCGACTGGCGTGCCTGTTGGAGTCGCAAAGCGGCAAAAAGTTTATTCGAGATGTTGATGTTCCGGCAGAAAACAGTCACGTAAACGTCGATGGGCTTGTAGCCAAACCAATGCCAGCAGGTCAAAAAGCGTTAACAGCAGCGGCAGTGGCGAATCAGGAAACGCCCCTTGCAACAGCCCATAGCCTTGCCACAGCAGGTTAATGAGCAGCGAAGCGCTTAACACCTGCCGCCAGCTCTGCCACAGGCGAGGCCAGCGTTGACGATAACCGGTCAGCAGTAAACCCAGCGCGGCGGGAATGCCCAACGCTAAGCCGAGCCAGAAGCTCTGGCGGTCGGGATAAAACAGCGCCAGTAAATCGTTGCCTTGTTGACGTGACGCACCGGCCATCACCAGTAACAGCCAGGTACGCGCCTGTAATAAGAGAATTAACCAGAAAAGAAACGGCAGCCGCAGCTGCCCTTTTGCATCGTACTCTTCGGGTAAATATTTCAGCCCCATCATCGGTGGCTCAGTACTCGCGATCTTCAATCAGGCGTTTACCCAACAGCACCGAATCAACTGGCTCATAATCGAGTTTTTCATAGAAGGCGAGCACCTGATCGTTCTCTTCACGCACCATCAGATTGATTTTCGGGCAACCGCGCGCAATCAGTTTTTTCTCCAACCGATTCATCAACGCGTTGGCAAAACCCCGTCCTTGATAATCGGGATGCACCGCCAGATAGTAGACCGAACCCCGGTGGCCGTCGTACCCGCCCATCACCGTGCCGACCACTTCACCACCGACTTCCGCCACCAGAAACAGTTCCGGATCGTGGTTCATTTTACGTTCGATATCCAGTTCCGGATCGTTCCACGGACGTAACAGATCGCAACGCTCCCAGAGCGTGATTACTTCTTCAAAATCTTCCTGGCGGAAAGAGCGGATTTCCATCGACGTTACCCTGCGGTTAGGCACAATTCGCTGATTATCACGCATTATTTGCCTGGCGCAACCCTCACACCGCGCAACGTGGGAAAAAAACGGCTAAATTGCTGTTAGTACGGTGTAATACAAAGTAATGCGCTGAAATGGTTGTGAGGTCGCCGCGAGGCAATTGTTACGATATAACACTGGGCAGGATTTTCTGTCAGGGACACCATAATGAGTAAGATTTCACTGTTGAAGCGCCTGACCAATCGCCGTCAGTTGATTCTGTCTGGTTTAGCATTGGCGGTGCTGTCGCCGCGCGCCGTGATGGCGAAAGAAGAGAGCGCCGATTTACGCATCAGTAAAAGTCACACGCCCCCGAAACCGGCGACCAGCGGTAAACGCATCGTGATGATCGACCCCGGCCATGGCGGCATCGATTCCGGCGCAGTGGGTGAGGAAGGCTCTGAAGAGAAACACGTAGTGCTGGCGATTGCCAACACGGTACGCACGCTACTGCAAAACCACCCAAAAGTTGAGGTGCGGTTGACGCGCGAAAGCGATCACTTTATCCCGCTGTATCAGCGTGTAGAGATCGCTCATCAACACGGTGCGAGCATGTTTATGTCAATCCATGCGGACGGCTACACCAGCCCGGAAGCCAATGGCGCTTCGGTGTTTGCGCTCTCTAACCGTGGTGCCAGCAGCGCCATGGCGCGCTATATGTCGCAGCGTGAAAACGATGCCGATAAAGTCGGCGGCGCGGAAGTACAGGAAAAGGATAATTATCTGAACCAGATTTTGTTTGATCTGGTGCAGACCGACACCATCCGTAACAGCCTGACGCTGGGTAAACACGTGCTGGATCAGATTCGCCCGGTACACCATCTGCACAGCCAGCACACCGAACAGGCGGCATTTGCGGTGTTAAAGTCGCCATCCATCCCCTCGGTGCTGGTGGAAACGTCGTTCATTACTAATCCGCGTGAAGAGCAATTGCTGGGTACCACTGCATTCCGTCAGAAAATTGCCAGCGCGATTGCCGATGGTATCGTCAATTACTTCAACGAGTACGATCGTCGCCAGGCGTAGCTTTTTCCTGTGATAGAATCGCGGCAAATTTCCGGAACGAGTGACCCATGAGCAATCCCGATATTTCCCGCGTCAAAGCGTTCTTATTGACGCTTCAGGATGAAATTTGCGCCCAGTTGGCGGCAGCCGATGGCCAGGCGACCTTCGCCGAAGATGACTGGCAGCGACCCGGTGGTGGCGGCGGACGCAGCCGCGTGCTGCGCAACGGCGCGGTATTTGAGCAGGCGGGCGTCAACTTCTCGCACGTGCATGGCGATCAGATGCCCGCCTCTGCAACGGCACATCGTCCCGAGCTGGCAGGCCGCAGTTTTGAAGCCATGGGCGTGTCCCTCGTTGTCCACCCGGAAAATCCGTACATCCCCACCAGCCACGCCAACGTGCGCTTCTTTATTGCCGAGAAACCCGGTGCCGACCCTGTATGGTGGTTCGGCGGTGGTTTCGATCTCACGCCCTATTACGGTTTCGAGGAAGATGCGCTGCACTGGCATCAAACGGCGTTTGATCTGTGCCAGCCGTTTGGCGAAGACGTCTACGCTCGCTACAAAAAGTGGTGTGATGACTATTTCCATCTAAAGCATCGTAATGAGCAGCGCGGCATCGGCGGGCTGTTTTACGACGATCTCAATACGCCAGATTTCGATCACTGCTTCGATTTTATGCAGGCGGTCGGCAAAGGTTATCTGAACGCTTACCTGCCGATTGTTGCTAAGCGCAAGACCCTGCCGTGGGGCGAACGCGAGCGCCAGTTCCAGCTTTATCGTCGCGGGCGCTATGTTGAATTCAATCTGGTGTGGGATCGCGGCACGCTGTTTGGCCTGCAAACCGGCGGGCGCACAGAATCCATTTTGATGTCGATGCCGCCGTTAGTGCGCTGGGAGTATGATTACCAGCCAGAAACAGGGTCGCCGGAAGCAGCCCTGTATAGCGATTTCCTGCCGGTGAAGAATTGGCTGGGATTAGACAAATAACACCTCGTCGTCATCGGGGTTGAACACACCGCGGCCTTGGCCTTGAGCGCATAAATGCGTCATTGAATTTCGTGTGCGCTGCGGCCTGGTGCGCATAAATGGCGACCCTACAAGCCCGTAGGGTCGCCATTTATGACGACCGGTTCATCACAACGGCTCGGTCTGCGCCTCCACCACCGCTAACGCCACCATATTCACGATGCGCCGCACCGAGGCGATACGCGTCAGCACATGCACCGGCTTACTGATGCCCATTAATACCGGCCCAACGGTCACCCCTTCCGAGCACGACACGCGCAGCAGGTTGTAGCTGATTCGCGCCGCTTCAACGTTTGGCATGATCAACAGATTGGCGGTACCTTTGAGCGGGCTATCGGGCATCAACTCTCGCCGAATACTCTCCACCAACGCAGCATCACCGTGCATCTCACCATCGATCTCTAACTCCGGTGCCCGGCTTTGAATCAGCGCCAGCGCTTCACGCATCTTACGCGCGCCCGGTGCATTCGACGTACCGAAGCTGGAGTGCGACAGCAGCGCCACTCGCGGCTCAATACCAAAGCGGCGCACGGTTTCAGCCGCCAGCAAGGTGATATCCGCCAACTGCTCCGCGCTGGGGTCCTCATTCACATAGGTATCCGCCAGGAAAGTGTTGCCGCTTGGCAGCAGCAGTGCGTTCATCGCCCCCGCCACTTTCACGTCGTCACGGAAGCCAAACACTTTCTCCACCACATCATAATGCTCACGATAATCGCCAATAGTGCCGCAAATCATCGCGTCGGCTTCTCCCCGATGCACCATGATGGCACCGATCAACGTCGGATTGCCGATCACCGCACGCTGCGCGGTTTCCGGTGTCACGCCACGCCGTTTCATGATCTGGTAATACTCGTTCCAGTACTCCTTAAACCTTGGGTCCGACTCGTTATTCACGATCTCGAAATCTTTACCGGCCTCGATTTTTAACCCTTGTTTCTGAATACGCATGGCAATCACATTCGGACGGCCAATCAGAATCGGCTTTGCCAGCCCTAACGACACCAGCTCCTGCGTGGCATGCAGCACGCGCACCTCCTCCCCTTCCGCCATCACCACCCGTTTCGGATCTTTTCGTGCCTGCGAGAAGATCGGCTTCATAAACAGGTTGGTTTTGTAGACGAACTCGGTGAGCTGCTCACGATAGGCATCAAAGTCAGTAATCGGTCGGGTTGCCACGCCCGATTCCATCGCTGCTTTGGCAACAGCGGGTGCGATTTGCACAATCAAGCGCGGATCGAAAGGCTTGGGAATGAGGTATTCCGCGCCGAAACTCAGATCCTGATCGTCGTAAGCGGATGCCACCACATCGCTCTGTTCTGCTTGCGCCAGCGCGGCAATCGCGTGCACCGCCGCCAGTTTCATCTCTTCATTGATCGCAGTAGCCCCGACATCCAGCGCGCCACGGAAGATAAACGGAAAACAGAGCACGTTGTTGACCTGATTGGGGAAATCGGAACGTCCGGTGCAGATAATCGCGTCCGGTCGCACCTGTTTCGCTAACGGCGGCATGATCTCCGGTTCAGGATTAGCAAGAGCCAGAATCAGCGGATCTTGCGCCATTTTTTGCACCATTTCTGGCGTCAGAGCTTTAGGGCCTGAACAGCCGAGGAAAATATCCGCGCCGCCAATCACCTCATCCAGCGTGCGCGCCCCATTATCCGCTATGGCATACTCGGCTTTGGTGGGCGTCATATTCGGTTCACGCTCGCGGTAAATCACCCCTTTGGAATCGCAGACCACAATGTTGTGTTTCTGCATGCCCAACGCCACCAGCAAGTTCAGGCAGGCAATCGCCGAGGCGCCTGCGCCTGACACCACCAGCCGCACATCCGAGATGGCCTTTTTCACGATAGTCAGTCCGTTGAGCACCGCCGCAGTACAGATGATCGCCGTACCGTGTTGATCGTCGTGGAAAACGGGAATTTTCATCCGCTCACGCAGCTTCTGCTCAATGTAAAAGCACTCCGGCGCTTTGATATCCTCCAAATTGATCCCGCCAAATGTTGGCTCCAGGGCGGCGACCACCTCAATCAGCTTATCCGGGTCCAGCTCATCGATTTCGATATCAAACACATCAATGCCGGCGAATTTTTTAAACAACACACCCTTGCCTTCCATCACCGGCTTGCCCGCCAGCGCGCCGATATTGCCCAAACCTAAAACCGCCGTACCGTTGGAGATCACCGCCACCAGGTTGCCGCGTGCGGTGTATTTATGTGCCGCCAGCGGATCGGCGGCAATTTCCAGGCACGGTGCTGCCACGCCGGGCGAGTAGGCCAACGCCAGATCACGTTGTGTCGCGAGGGGTTTAGTCGGGGAAACCTGAATTTTTCCGGGCGTGGGGAATTGATGAAAATCGAGAGCGCTTTGCTTGAGTTGATCGTCCATTAGGCATCCTTTTGCGCAGCTGAGAAGCCACCAGTATAGGAATCAACGGCACAAAAGAGGGTGAAGGCGCTCAAAGAACGCACAGTCTCAAGGGCACAGATTGCTACGGCTTCGCCTGCGGGTTTGGCTCAGCCTGCTATCCTTAAGGATGGCAAAACGCGTTGCTGAACCGATCAGGCCACCCCATCTGTCACAGATGCACTTCGTCGCCACAATCAGAGAAAACGCATTTTCTTCGTGCAACGTCTGTAGCACTGTGTTGGGCCACGACTCAACAGGAAAGGGCACGGCTCTTTTGCCCATACATTTGCTAATCAAGGAGTTAAGCAATGAACCAGCTAGATGCATTGAAACAGTTCACCACCGTGGTGGCGGACAGCGGCGATATCGAATCCATTCGCCAATACCATCCGGAAGACGCCACCACCAACCCTTCATTGATTCTGAAAGCTGCCGGCCTCGACGCTTATAAACATCTGATTGATGACGCCATCGACTATGCAAAAAAACAGGGTGGCAGCAAAGAGACACAAATCATCAACGCCAGCGACAAAGTGGCGATTAACCTCGGTATGGAAATTCTGAAAAGCGTACCGGGCCGTGTCTCGACCGAAGTGGATGCGCGCCTCTCCTTCGATCGTGGCATGTGTGTCACCAAAGCTGAAAAACTGGTACGGATGTATGAAGAGAATGGCATCGACCGCTCTCGCATCCTGATTAAACTGGCATCCACCTGGGAAGGGATCAAAGCCGCTGAAGAGCTGGAGAAAAATGGCATTCAGTGCAACCTGACGCTGCTGTTCTCTTTCGCTCAGGCGCGGGCCTGTGCCGAAGCGGGCGTGTTCCTGATTTCACCGTTTGTTGGCCGTATCTACGACTGGTACAACAGCCGTAAACCTCTCGACCCTTATGTGGTGGATGAAGATCCCGGCGTGAAATCGGTACGCCGTATCTACGATTACTACAAAAAGCATCGTTACAGCACAGTGATCATGGGCGCCAGCTTCCGTAAAGTCGAACAGATCCAGGCACTGGCTGGCTGTGACCGCCTGACTATCTCGCCGAATCTTTTAGAAGAGCTGGCGAACAGCGATGCACCGCTGGAGCGCAAGCTGGAACCCTCAACCGAAGGCTTCCACCAACCGGCACCGCTCTCCGAAGCAGAGTTCCGCTGGGAGCATAATCAGGATCCGATGGCGGTAGAAAAACTGTCTGACGGTATCCGCCAGTTCGCCATTGACCAGCAGAAGCTGGAGGATGTGCTGGCTTCACGTCTGTAAGCAACAAAACTTCTCATGCCGGACGAGCGTCTGCTCGTCCTCAATTGCCCAATCAAAACGGAGTACCCTATGTCTTCACGCAGAGAGTTGGCTAACGCGATTCGTGCTTTGAGTATGGATGCGGTACAAAAAGCAAATTCAGGTCACCCTGGCATGCCGATGGGGATGGCGGATATCGCTGAAGTGTTATGGCGCGATGTCCTGAAACACAACCCTAATAACCCGGCGTGGGCTGACCGCGACCGCTTCATTCTCTCCAACGGCCACGGTTCGATGTTGCAATACAGTTTGCTGCACCTCACCGGTTATGACCTGCCAATGGAAGAGCTGAAAAACTTCCGCCAGTTGCATTCGAAAACACCGGGTCACCCAGAGCTGGGCTATACGCCAGGCATTGAAACCACCACCGGACCGCTCGGTCAGGGCCTCGCCAATGCGGTGGGCATGGCGATTGCCGAACGCACGCTGGCGGCACAATTTAACCGCCCTGGTCACGACATTGTCGATCACTACACCTATGTGTTTATGGGCGATGGATGCCTGATGGAGGGCATCTCGCACGAAGTCAGTTCACTGGCGGGCACCCTTGGCCTCGGCAAACTGATTGGCTTCTATGATCACAACGGCATCTCGATTGATGGTGAAACCGAAGGCTGGTTCACCGATGACACCCACAAGCGCTTTGAAGCCTACAACTGGCACGTAGTCGGCAGTGCCGAAGGGATTGACGGACACGACCCAGAGGCCATCGCCGCAGCCATTAAAGAGGCGCAGAGTGTCACGGACAAACCGTCTCTGATTATCTGCCGCACCATCATCGGATTTGGCTCGCCGAACAAAGCCGGTAAAGAAGAGTCGCACGGCGCGGCGCTGGGTGAGCAGGAAGTGGCGTTAACGCGCCAGAAACTGGGTTGGCATTATCCCCCGTTTGAAATTCCGAAAGAGATCTACCAGCAATGGGATGCGAAAGAAGCTGGCAATCAGCGAGAAAAAGCCTGGGATGAGAAATTCGCGGCCTATCAGGCTGCACACCCGGATCTCGCTAAAGAGTTCAGCCGCCGCCTCGACGGCGGTATGCCCGCCAGGTGGGCAGATGAAACTCAGGCTTTTGTCGAGCAGCTACAGGCGAATCCGCAAAAAATTGCCAGCCGCAAAGCCTCGCAAAACACCCTGGAAGTTTATGGCAAACTGCTGCCTGAGCTGATGGGTGGCTCCGCTGACCTCGCGCCGAGTAACCTCACTATCTGGTCTGGCTCGAAATCGATCAAAGAGGATATTGCCGGTAACTACATTCACTACGGCGTGCGTGAGTTTGGTATGACGGCCATTGGCAACGGGATTGCCGTACACGGCGGCTTTATTCCTTATACCGCCACCTTCCTGATGTTTGTTGAGTACGCGCGTAACGCCGTGCGCATGGCCGCATTGATGAAGGCGCGCCAGGTGCTGGTCTATACCCATGACTCGATCGGTTTGGGTGAAGATGGCCCAACACACCAGCCAGTTGAGCAACTCGCCAGCCTGCGTGTCACGCCGAATATGAGCGTCTGGCGTCCTTGTGATCAGGTAGAAACCGCCGTGGCATGGAAAGCGGCCGTCGAGCGTCACCATGGCCCGACAGCGCTGATTCTGTCACGGCAGAATCTGCTGCAACCTGAGCGGAGCAAGACCCAGGTGGCTGATATCGCCAAAGGGGGTTATGTGCTGCAGGATTGTGACGGCACGCCGGAAGCCATCATTATTGCCACCGGTTCCGAAATTGAAATCGCCTTGGGTGCAGCGGATAAACTGGGCGCTAACGGCCATAAAATCCGCGTGGTTTCGCTGCCAAGCACGGATGTGTTTGATAAGCAGGACGTGGCCTACCGTGAATCCGTGCTACCTTCGAGCGTGAAAGCGCGCGTGGCCGTTGAAGCGGGCATCGCCGATTACTGGTTCAAATATGTCGGTCTGGATGGCGCGATTGTCGGGATGACCACCTTCGGGGAGTCCGCACCCGCCGGTAAGCTGTTCGCGGAGTTTGGCTTTACCGTGGAAAATATCGTGAGCCACACCGAAGCATTACTCAAGCCGCACTAATCGATTCGGCCCTGCGTTTACCAACGTATGGGCCGTTTTTTGATCACAGCCTGATACAGAAAAAAATCCCACTTTCCCCCTTCCCGCACCGCGCAAACTGATTACTATAGGCTTTCCTCCGATTCCTGTTGCGGACGCTTTCCCGTTGAAAAAACGTACTCCCTTTTTACTGGCCTTAATGGTTTCAGTGCTTCCATTAAAAAGCATGGCGCAGACCGCCGCCGATCCGCTGCTGGCCTCTCAGATCGTTGATCGTTATGCCGAGCACATTTTCTATGGCAGCGGTGCAACTGGTATGGCGTTGGTGGCGATTGATGGCAATCAGCGCGTGTTCGCCAGCTTTGGTGATACCAGCCCCGGCAATAATGTCCGCCCCCAGCTTGATTCAGTGATTCGCATTGCTTCATTGAGTAAGTTGATGACCAGCGAAGTGATGGTGAAGATGGCCGAGCGCGGTCAGATCCGTCTTGACGATCCGCTGAGTAAATATGCGCCTCCTGGCGCACGTGTCCCAAGTTATAACGGCCAGCCGATTCGCCTGATCAATCTTGCCACCCACACCGGCAGCCTGCCGCGCGAACAGCCAGGCGGCAAACCGCATCGTCCGGTATTTGTCTGGCCAACCAAAGCCGACCGTTGGCAATGGCTGCGTGGTGCCGAGTTGAAGGCGACGCCAGGCACTCAGGCGGCCTATTCTAATCTCGGTTTTGATCTGCTGGGCGATGCCTTGTCGAAAGCCGGCGGGATGCCCTACCCAGCGCTGTTGCAGCAGTTGGTGACGCGCCCACTGGGCATGAAAGACACCACCTTTACTCCGTCACCGGATCAATGCCAACGTCTGATGATCCCGGAAAAAGGGGCCAGTCCTTGTAATAACACACTGGCAGCGGTGGGCAGCGGTGGCGTTTACTCGACACCTGATGACATGGGCCGTTGGATGCAGCAGTTCCTGAACTCGGCAGTCAATCATCGCACGCCACAGATTGATCGTTTGCAAACGCTGATTTATCGCCGCGATCAACTGACCAAAGTCGAAGGCATGGATGTGCCAGGACGCGCCGATGCGTTAGGCATGGGCTGGGTTTATATGGGGCCAAAAGAGGGCCGTCCTGGCATCATCGAGAAAACCGGCGGCGGCGGTGGCTTCATTACCTATATGGCGATGGTGCCGCAGAACAATGTTGGGGTGTTTGTGGTGGTGACGCGTTCACCGTTGTCACGCTTTACCCCGATGAGTGATGGCGTGAATAACCTGCTGGCCGAACTGGTTGGTAACCAGAACGGCTCACCGATGACGGTGCAAGCGATTCGTTAATAAATGTGTCTTTCGGTCGCCATAAATGGCGCCCCTACAAAAGTAGGCGGTTTTTCGTAGGGTGCGCATTTATGCGCACCGAACAGCTTTAACGCGACTGAACCGCATTCTGCGACTGGCTAACCCACAACGTTGGCCAGTCTTCACTGCTATGCCAGGCATCGCAGATTTTCTCTTCGGCATACTCGGCCAGCACAAATTCGTTGCCATCGAACTGCCAACGGGTCGCTACGCCGCAGTCTCCCAAACCACGCCCTTTACTGAAGGTGTACAGCAGGCCACTGCTGGCATCGAACTCTGCGTTAACCAACTCCAACTGATTATCGCTGCGTGATGGCGGCGTAAAGGGCAAGTTCAGCATCAATCCGCGCGCCACATAAGGCTGGCTGCGCGTCACTTCAAACACCAGATCAATCACGTTGTAAGCGCCGGTTTCGCAGCTGACTAAGATCAACGCTTTGGTGTCGGTGAGCGGTGCCACCGTCACTTCTCGCCGCAGCGGATCGAGCGAGCAGTTATCGGTATTGACGCGCCAGGTGCCATAGTCAATTAACCCGGCGGTTTCCTCTTGGGTCAGTGGCGCGGGTTGCGGTAACGGAGTGGGCAATTGAGGTGGCTGAGGTGGCGGCGGTACATCCCACTGCGACCGATCTCCCCGCTTCACCCAGGCACTGCCACCGTTCACCCTGCCCTGCACTTCATCCATCAATAGCAGTGCCGCTTTCATGCCGCTTAAAGGAATGGTGGCTTTGGCTTGATAGGTCAGCTGAAGATTGTTGGCATCCAGCGTTTGTGCCAGAAACTCGTCAATGGCAACGGCATTGCTGGTGGCCAGATGGTGCGGTTCAACTGACCAGTGTTTAAGGTCTGGCGTCAAGCGACGCTGATCCAGCAGCAGGTTATCTTTCAGTGTACCGCCGGGCAGTTCGCCACTGTATCCGCTGCCGTAATCAATGCGCAGAAGCGGGCGATCGTTAACGCCAGCATGACGTGAGACGGTCATCACTAATCCGTTGTCACCGGGAAAGCTGCGCGCCACGCAAAAAGCCGCGTTGTTGCAGGTGAGCTGCCAGTCAGAAAATGACTTTTGCAGTGGCTCAGCCTGAACGCACGCGACAAACATAAAAGGCAACAAAAGCAGCGACTTCATCCAATACGACATTAAAAAAACCGGTCCCCAAATTCCTGGAAAGAAAATCATAGCGCAACGGCAACGCTGTCAGCAGGCCCAAACTGTGAGCTGGCCCGAAAAGTAAGGTTAACTGCTGAAAAAGCCGTCGCCTGAGGCGCTCTAAGGCTGGATGACGTAACACCTTCATCATCCTTTTCGATCGAATTCTGCTCAATCGGATTCGTCGGACTATTGCGGACAGTGCAGGTGATGTCCGCCAATAGAGGATCTAAAGAGAGGTAGCGGCGCAATGCATTGCGCATTTGTCATCAGCACACCGTTAAAAACCGCGTGATGAATCGCACCGCTTCGGTAAACAACATAATTATGTTGGGATCACAAATCGGTCAAATACACACAAACGGTCACATCCGGTCATGTTAAGGTGTTTTACCGCGGTAATAGTTGTTGGCTACCGATCCCTTCATTGAGCGCTTATACGCGTATTTATGTGAATCAGATCTCACTTAACATGAAAATTTAAGATTTGATTTACATAAAAACTTGAATCACATCACTCAAACACCGCCGGGCAATTTGGGCACTGTGGACTCGTGCGCAGTCCACATTTTCCCGCTGCGGTATCCAGTAATTTATCACCATCGGAGGGCAGTTATGTTGCCGATTGAAAGACAGCAGCGAATTATTGACGAACTTAATTTAAATGGTCGGGTTATTGTCGCTGAATTAGTCACGTTATGTCAGGTTTCTCAGGAAACCATTCGTCGTGATTTAACTCAGCTGGAGAAACGTGGGCTGTTGCAACGTAGCCACGGCGGTGCAGTACCAGCAAAACGACAAGCCGCTAACATTCAGGGGAATACGAGAGGTGTTAACGAGTATGAATTATCTTTCCGCCAGAGAATGAATGAACATGTAGATGCAAAAATGGCGATAGCCAAACGTGCACTCGATTTCATCAGCCCCGGCGATTGTATATTACTCGACAGTAGCACCACTTGCTGGTATTTAGCGCGACAGCTACCGGATATTGAATTAACGGTGTTAACCAACTCTATCAGAATCGTGCAGACCCTTGCCGCACGCGGCAGCATCCGCACCATCTGCTTAGGGGGAGAGTATTCTGACCGTTATGAAGATTTCCATGGCGTGGTCGCTGAGCAGCCTTTACGGGAATTCCAGATCAATAAGATCTTTTTTTCCTGTAGCAGTTTAGGCAATGACGGTTATTTACGTGAAGGTAACGAAAACAACGCACATTTAAAACAGCAAATGCTATTAGCAGCAGAAAGAAAACATCTGTTGCTGGACGCCAGTAAATTTCTGCGACCCTCATTCGCGCGTATTTGTCATTATCGCGATGTGGACTTTCTCATCACTGACCAAATAAAAGACAAAGAGCTGGAACAAGAATTAGCCTGGAACGGCGTCAATATTATTGATTGCTCACAGCGCACCAATTCAATGCAGCTAATAAAAAATTAATTCGGAGTCTTTATGAAAAAACATCTTATCGCCTGTTCTCTCCTCGCCCTGTTTGCCGCCACTGGCGCGCACGCTGCCGATAAATTGCGCATGGGCATCGTGGTGAAAATTGGCGGTATTCCCTGGTTCAACGCCATGGAAGCGGGCATCAAAAGTGAAGCAGCGAAACGCGGCATTGATGCATGGATGGTGGGCCCAACGGCTGCGGACCCGGCGTTACAGGTGCGTGCTATTGAGGATTTGATCGCGCAGAAAGTCGACATCATCGGCGTGGTGCCAAATGACCCGAAAGTGCTGGAGCCGGTGCTGAAACGCGCACGTGAAGCCGGAATTCAGGTCATCACCCACGAATCACCCGATCAGAAAGGGGCCAACTGGGACTTCGAACTGGTGGATGCGCCAACCCACGGCATCAACCATATGAAAGCTCTGGCGAAATGCATGCATGAGGAAGGCAAATACGCCATGTACGTCGGCAGCCTGACCGTGCCATTGCATCAACAGTGGACCGATGCCGCACTGAATTACCAGAAAGAGCACTATCCAAAAATGCAGATGGTGACCGACAAATTCGGCGTGGGCGAATCGCTGGATGACTCGATTCGTACCACCAATGAGCTGATGTCCAAGTACCCGGATCTGAAAGGCATCATGGCGTTTGGTTCTCAAGGCCCGATTGGTGCCGGTCGCGCGGTGATGAACCGCAACAAAATCGATCAGGTGTGCGTGATTGGTGCCTTTAGCCCAGGTCAGGGTGCTTCGCTGGTGCAGCGTGGTGCGATTAAAGGTGGCTACATCTGGAACCCAGAAACCGCCGGTGAAGTGTTTATCCGTATCGCCGACATGATGCAGAAGAAAGAGCCAATCACCGATGGCATGACCATCGAGGGGCTGGGCAAAGTGAAAGTTGACGAGGCGACACACACCATCCTCGGTAACAACACCGAAAGCCTGGACAAAGAAAACCTGCCAAAACTGGTGAAAATGGGGCTGTAATGATGAAAGAGGTGACCCCACAGACGCTGATTGCGCTCGACAACCTGTCGAAAACATTTGGTGGCAACCGCGCACTGAGCGATATCTCGCTAAGCCTGTTGGCTGGCGAAGTGCACTGTCTCGCTGGCACCAACGGCTGTGGCAAGAGCACCTTAATCAAAGTCATTTCCGGGGTACATGCCCCGGACAGTGGCAGCCGCATCACACTGGGTGAGGGTCCCAGCTTCCCGCGTCTGACCACCCGTCAGGCGCGTGACTTCGGCATCCAGGTGATTTACCAGGACCTGTCACTGTTCCCCAATCTCAGCGTGGCCGAGAACATCGCCTTTGAGCATAACCTCAATGGCCTGCTCGGCTGGCATCGCAAAGCGAAGCTGCGCGAGACCGCTGCGCGCATTATTGAAGAACTCAAGTTTGACCTCGATCTGGATGAGAAAGTCTCGGCGCTGTCGATTGCGGCCCGCCAGCAGGTGGCGATATGCCGGGCACTGGTCGCCGATGCGCGTCTGGTGATCATGGATGAGCCAACGGCTTCTCTCACCCGTACCGAGGTGAATCAGTTGCTGCGCACCGTGCGTTATCTGAAAGACAAAAACATCTGTGTGGTGTTTGTTAGTCACCGTCTGGATGAAGTGTTAGAAATTTCCGACCGCGTGACGGTGATCCGTGACGGGCGCAAAATGGGTTGCTGGCCAGCCAAAGAGATGACGCCACACCATCTCACCGAACTGATGACCGGTCTGAAACTCGACTATCAGCTGAAAGCGCCAACCCGCAATGCCGACCGTGCCATTCTTGAAGTGGATAATCTGACCCGTGCCGGACAGTATCACGACGTCAATTTCAAACTCTATCAAGGCGAAGTTCTGGGCCTGTGTGGTCTGCTTGGCTCCGGCCGCACCGAACTGGCACTCTCACTGTTTGGCATGACCAAACCGGACAGCGGCAAAATCTGGCTCGATAGCAAGCCGGTGCGCTTCCGTGGTCATGAAGATGCCATCAAAGCGGGCATCGGTTATGTCTCCGAAGACCGCTTGACGCTGGGCTTGGTCCAGCAGCAGTCGGTAGCCGACAACATGGTGCTGCCGATCCTCGATAAGCTGCAAAACCGTTTCCACATCATCGACGAATACCGCAAAAACAAGCTGATCCTGCAATGGATTCAACAGCTCGGCGTGCGCGTGGCCGATCCCAATCTGGCGATCTCTACCCTGTCTGGCGGTAACCAGCAAAAGATCGTGCTGGCGAAATGGGTGCTCACGCAGCCGCGCATCCTGATCCTTGATTCCCCGACCGTGGGCGTCGACGTCGGTGCCAAAGCCAGCATTTATCAACTTATCCATGAGCTGGCGAAAGAAGGTCTGTCGATCATTCTGATTTCCGATGAAGTGCCTGAGGTTTGGTACAACTGCGACCGCATTCTGCACTTCCGTGATGGCACCATTCATGCCGAATACCAACCCGATACCGTTGAGCAACATCAGCTGGCGGAGGTGATCAATGCCTGATTTTTCTCGTTTACGCCCGCACTCCAGCCAAGGCTGGCTGGCGTGGGTACTGCTGGCTTTCATCCTGTTCTTCTCGGTGGCCAGCGATCAATTTCTGACGGTGCAGAACCTGCTGGATCTGGCCGAAAGCTATGCCGTCACCGGCATCTTTGCCCTCGGGCTGTTTTTGGTGCTGGTCACCGGCGGCATCGATATCTCGTTCGCGGCGGTGGCATCGGTGGTGCAATACCTGATCGCCACGCTGTTTGTGCAGTTCCAGTTTGATAACGCCCTGCTAAGCATTCTGCTGGCAATTGTGTGCGGCACGCTGTTCGGGGTGATCAACGCCCTGCTGATTACCTCACTGCGCGTGGTGTCGATCATCATCACCATCAGTATGCAGTCGCTGCTGTTTGGTTTGTTGATGTGGGTCACCGGCGGAAAAAGCCTCTACTCACTGCCGGACTGGTGGATCACCCTGCGCAGCGTGCTGCCTTTTACCTGGCAGGGCAACAGTTTCCAGATTGGATTGCCGCTGGTCACCATGCTGGTGATTGCCGGGCTGACCGCGCTGCTGCTGAACAAAACCAACCTCGGCCGTCAGCTGTATGCGGTGGGAGGCGATGCTGAATCTGCCCGTCGCATCGGCATCCGCGTCGGTCTGATTCACGTCTTCGCCTACGGCTGGCTGGGTGCGATGGCCGCAATTGGCGGGCTGGTGCAGGTGTATCGTATGGGGGAAGTGGTGCCGAATGCGTTAGTTGGCGGCGAGTTAGATGTTCTGGCAGCCACAGTGCTTGGCGGTGCCAGCCTGATGGGCGGCAAAGGCACGGTGAGCGGCACGCTGATGGGTGTGTTCCTGATCGCCATCCTGAAGAACGGCCTCAACCTGATTGGCGTCTCGAACTACTTCATGAACATCGTCGTCGGCGGCGTGATCATGGTGGCGATTGCCGTGACGCACTACAAAAAACGTAAAGAAACTGACGTCAGTTTCGTCTGACCGAAAGGGCATGCATATGAAATCACTCTCCTCTCTGCGTCCGGACGGCACCAATATCGGCCTGATGTTACTGATTGCGCTGGCGCTGGCGATCTTCACCATCATGTTGCCGGGTCGTTTTATGACGGACTCCACCTTTATGAGTATGGCGTTCCAGTTGCCAGAACTCGGCTTGCTTACGCTGGCGATGTTTATTGCCATTCTCAGCGGCGGTTTGAATCTGGCGATCATCGCCACCGCTAACCTGACCGCGCTGTTCATCGCCTGGACGCTGATGAGCGCCCTGCCCGCCGATGCAGGCACTGGCCAGCAACTGCTGTGGCTGTTTATCGCCATCATCGGCGCGATGGTGATTGCTGCCTTCATCGGCGTAATTACCGGTGTGATGGTGACGCGGATTGGTGCTCACCCGATTCTGGTGACGCTGGCGACCATGATGACACTCAACGGCATCGGTATCTGGCTGACCAAAGGCGCAGCCGTCAGCGGTATGCCTTCGATTGTGCAAGCGCTCGGCTCCAACACCTTGCTGGGTATGCCGCTGCCACTGTGGGTATTTCTGGTTGCCGCTGCGCTGCTGGCGCTGTTCTTAGGCAAAACTCGTGCCGGTAAATGCATCTATATGGGCGGCAGCAATATCAACGCCACCTGGTTCAGCGGCATCAATACCCACCGCATGGTGATTCTGGTGTACGTGATCTCCAGCCTGCTGTGTGTGCTGGCCGGATTAATCATGATGGCGCGCTTTAACTCGGCCCGCATGGGTTACGGCGATGCTTACCTGCTGCTGACGGTACTGGCGATTATTCTCGGCGGCACCGACCCGAACGGCGGTTTTGGTCGCGTCACCGGTGTGGTACTGGCGCTGATTGCGCTGCAAGTACTCTCCACTGGATTCAACCTGATGAACATCAGCCAGCATGTCAGCCTGGCGATGTGGGGTGCCGTGCTGATTGTCGTGCTGGCCTTCAAACAATTTAAAGCTCGTTTTAATGAACATCGCGCCGTAAAGCTCAGCAAGTTAGCCGCGGCCCTTAACCCTTTGACCGAAAAGAAGGAAGTATGATGCGTATTCAAGTCTCCCCGTCGTTGATGTGTATGAATCTGATGGAGATCAAGCACCAGTTAGAAGTGCTGGACTCCCGCGCGGACTTCCTTCACATCGACATCATGGACGGTCATTACGTTAAGAACATCACGCTGTCGCCGTTCTTTATTGAACAGATTCGTCCACACACCAAAGTGGCGCTGGATGTTCATCTGATGGTGGAACACCCGACTGATTTCATCGACGTGATTGCCAAAGCCGGCGCAGACTACATCTGCCCGCACGCCGAAACCATCAACCGTGATGCGTTCCGCGTGATTAACCTGATTCGCAGTTTCGGCAAGAAAGTGGGTGTGGTGCTGAACCCGGCGACTCCGGTGTCGTTTATCCACCACTACATTCACCTGCTGGATAAGATCACCGTGATGACCGTTGATCCTGGCTATGCAGGCCAGCCGTTTATCCCGGAGATGGTGGCGAAAGTGCAGGAGTTGAAAGCTCTGAAGCAGCAGCACGGCCATAAATATCTGATTGAGATCGACGGCTCCTGTAACATCCGCACTTATAACACCCTGGTGGGTGCGGGCGCGGAAGTGCTGATTGTCGGCACCTCTGGCCTGTTCAATATTCACAACGATCTGGCGACCGCCTGGGACATGATGCGCGACAGCATTGATGAAGCGCAGGGCCTGAGCAAGGTGTCCGCATGAAAAAACGCTGGCTCGGTATCGACATTGGCGGCACCGGCACACGTCTGCAACTGATGGAAGAGGGACGCGAATGGTCCAGCTTCCGCAAAGTGCCGACGGCCAGCTGGGCGCAGCAACCCGATGCCCTGTCGGCACTCGGGCAGTTAATCGGCGAGACGTTAGAGCAACAGCCGGTGAACGGCGTGATGCTGGGCTTGCCGGGCATTCTCAGCCGTGACCGTCGGCAGGTGATCTCGCTGCCCTTTATCCAGGCGCTTGATCACCAGCCAGTTGCCGCCATCCTCACTGAACGCCTTGGCGTGCCGGTGGCGATGGATAAAGACGTCAATCATCTGATGATGTGGGATTTGATGCAGCTGGAGCAGTTACCGGATATCGCCGTCGGCCTCTATCCTGGCACCGGCATGGGCAACAGCCTGTGGATCAACGGCCAGTTTTACCACGGTCAGCACGGCGGCGCGGGTGAGCTGGGACACGTACCGATCGCCGGTAACGATCTCCCCTGCCCGTGCGGCAACCGGGGTTGTGCAGAGACGTTGACGTCAGGCCACTGGCTGAGCCAATGGGCGAAGGCCAACGTGCCACAAACCGATATGTCTGTGCTGTTTACCCAGCATGGCGATCATCCTGAACTGCAGGCGTTCGTTTATCGTCTGGCGCAGCTGATTGCCACCGAGATGAACATTCTCGATCCGGAATACTTGATTTTGGGCGGCGGCGTGTTGGCGATGGCAGATTTCCCGTTGGCGCAGCTACGCAGCCAGGTTCAGCAGCATCTGCGTCCACCTGCCACGCGTGATAATTTGAAGATTGTGTTCAGTCAATCCACCGATCACACCGGCTGTCGCGGCGCCTGTCTGGCCGCAGAACGCCTGTTCAGGAGTGCATGATGAAAGGAAAAGTGTGTGTGTTTGGCTCATTCAACCTCGACGTTGTCGCGGTGATGAACCGTTTCCCGATGCCGGGTGAATCCTTGACGGCCCACCAGAGTATGATGGGACCCGGCGGTAAAGGCGCAAACCAGGCCACTGCTGCCCTGCGCGCCGGGGCGCGCGTGCACTACATCGGCAAAGTGGGGAACGATGATTTCGGCACCTTTGCGCGTCGTCACTTAGAAAAAACCGGCTTTGATGCCATTACGCTGTTTACCTGCAAAGAGAAACCGACCGGTAACGCCCTGATTTACGTGGCGGGTAATGATGCCGAGAATATGATTTCGGTGTATCCCGGCGCTAACACCACGGTGAGTGCCGCTGAAGTGTCACGCTGCCAGCCCACCGTTGCCGCCGCCGATATTCTGCTGGTTCAGCTGGAGAACAACCTCAGCGCCATCCAGCGCATGATTGATAATGCGCGTGCAGGTGGCACTTTTGTGATTTTAAACCCTGCGCCATGGCAAAAAGTGAGTGACTCATTGCTGGCGAAAGTGGATTTGCTGACGCCAAACAGCACCGAAGCGATGCAAATCACCGGAGTGAAAGTCACCGATTTCGCCAGCGCGCAGCAAGCCGCTGAGGTGCTGCATCGTAAAGGCGCACGTCAGGTGATTATTACCTTGGGTATGGCCGGCGCACTGCTTTCCAACGCAGAGCAAGCGCCGCTGCGCATTCCGCTGTTCCCGGCACAGCCGCTGGATACCACCGGCGCGGGCGATGCGTTCAACGGCGCACTGGCGGCACGGCTGGCGTCCGGTGATGAGCTACCGCAGGCGGCGCTGTTTGCTTCTGCCTATGCTTCACTGTGTGTGGAGCGTTCAGGAGCGGCGAATTCAATGCCTTCTTACGCCGAAGCGTTGGCGCGTATGCAGGCACATCCGGAGTGTGTGCCAGAACCGTTAGCCGTTTGCGTGTAACGGTGCGCATAAATGCGCACACTACAGCGTCCGTAGGGTCGGCATTTATGCCGACCTGGTTAATCACCGCACCCGGGTATTGACGGCATTTATACTGATCAGGTCAATCACCGCACCCTTTACGCTTTCAACCAACCCGCAATTTGCGCATGCTGCAACAGCATGATTGCTTTTCCGTCCTGGATACGGCCCTCTTTCACCATCGCCAGCGCCTGCGGGAACGGTAATTCCAGTACCGTGATCTCCTCATCCTCGACGCCACCGCCTTCATGGGTGCGCATCGCATCGCTGTACTCGGCCGCAAAGAATTGGACAATCTCCGTCACGCCACCTGGCGACATATAGG
>NZ_BBOC01000054.1:0-38380 GCF_001485335.1 Type-D symbiont of Plautia stali
AAATCCAGCTAACTGCAGCACAATACCCACCATCATGACGGCACCGGCTTGCGAGGCTTTGCGGGTCAAGGTCATGATGCCGGCGAAAATCCCCTCGCGGCGCTGGCCGGTGATCACCTCATCAACATCCGCGATGTAGGTATAGGTATTCCACGGAACGTAGTTGATGCCGCCGCGGCCCAGACCGGCTAAGGCGGAAATCAGTACCAGTAGCGCAAGGTTATCATTCATGCCGGTGTACCAAAGCCCGGCGTAAGAGAGGGCGCTGAGGCCGAACAGCACCACCACCATGCGATAGGCCGGGGCAGGTCCAATGCGAATACACAGCGGAATCATCGCCATCACGGCGATAAACTGCAGTACTGCCATGGTGCCCATGAGATTTGATGCGATCTGCGCGCTCTGCATCAGCACAAACACCACGTACCAGGTGAACACTGCATTAAACACGTCCTGCGCAATGTAGCCGCCCAGATACATGCCAAGGTGCTGGCGGAAGATGCGAATACGCAACGTGGAGGCCAGTTCGACATACAAGCGCTTTAGGCTTTGCAGCAACGACAGCTGCGACTTTTGCTCCTCCGCCCGACGCGACTCAGCGGAGAAATCTTCGGGTGCACGTTCCCAGGTGAAACGCCATACCAGCGTCAACACCAGGGCGCAGATCACCGAGAACACCAGGCTGGCATAGAAGAAGGAGACCGGGTTCTCTTTGCCAAACCAGCCAATCAGCACGCCGGGTAAAAAGGCGGCGAGAATCGAGGAGAGTTGTGCCAGTGCAATACGCGCACCGGAAAATCGGGTTTTCTGCTTAAAGTCATCGGTCATTTCCGGTACCAGCGTTTCATAAGGCACCAGAATCATGGTGTAGACCACATCGAACAGCAGATAGGTCAGCAGATACCACCAGAAACTCATGTCACTAATCCACATCAGGCTATAACTGAACACGCAGGGGATGCCGAGCAGAATGAAAAATTTGCGGCGGCCAAAGCGTTTACCCAGCCAGGTGGAACCGAAGTTGTCGGTGAGGAAGCCCATCAAGGGGCTGACCAGCGCATCCAGGACGCGGGCGGCAGCAAAAATGAAGGTGGCTTCTATCGGCGAAAGTCCGCAGAAGGTGGTGTAAAAATAGAGCAGCCAGGCGGCAGTAAGCGCCGTGGTGCCTGCTCCGAGGAAATCCCCGGAACCGTAAGCCAGATAATGGCCCAGACCAATCTTACGAGACTGCATGGCAGGTTCTCCTTGAAATTGACGGATTGCACATCCCTCATTACTCCGTACTGCTTGCCCGGATTGGATAGAAAGTAGAGCGCTGTGACCCGGCAAACCTTCGTCATTTGGCAAGGGTTGGCGGGATAGTGGCAAAATCACAAAGAAATCGACGCGATATCTCTAATTTATAAAACAGCGTTTCATTTCTGTGTTGATTGGCGATGCAGAAATGCGAGGTGCCGCACAGCGGTTAAACCAAAAGAAAAAATGATGCAAAGACAGTCATTCAATGCAAGAAAAGTGGTCCTGAGGTTGTAAGAAACAGAATTCCTCACGCATACTGGCGGACTGAACTTAAGGCTTAAGGAAATGCACCATGGCTGAAGAAACGATTTTCAGTAAAATCATCCGTCGCGAAATCCCCGCCGACGTGGTTTATCAGGACGAACTGGTCACTGCCTTCCGCGATATCGCGCCCAAAGCGCCGACGCATATTCTGATCATTCCTAACGTATTGATCCCCACCGCTAATGACGTGCAAGAAGCGCACGAGCATGCGCTGGGCCGCATGATCACGGTAGCGGCTAAAATCGCGAAGGATGAAGGGATTGCCGAAGATGGCTACCGTCTGATCATGAACTGCAACCGTCATGGCGGCCAAGAGGTTTACCACATCCATATGCACCTGGTTGGCGGACAGCCGCTGGGCCCGATGCTGGCCATCTAACCTCAGGCGGACCTTGTGATGCGTCAATGGCTGTGTGGCATGCTGTTACTGACCCTGGCGGGTTGCAGCAGTAACAAACCGATGATCAATACCTCGCAATCGCTGGTGATGGAGTCTTCCGTGTTGTCTGCGGGTATCATCACCGATGAGCCCACGCTTGCAAGCCGTGACGGCCAGCAGCGTGCGTCAAGTGTGCTCTATAATCAGCGTGAAACACCGGTGACCGTGCACTATCGTTTCTACTGGTATGACGATAAAGGCCTTGAGATAACGCCTGAAGAACCGGTACAAACCCAAACCGTTCCCGCGCATGGCAGCACTGAAGTTGTCTCGCAAATTGGTAATTTGACCGCCAGCAAGGTGCGTCTGTATCTCTTTCTCTGAGGAGTAACCTGTGATTCGCAGTGTAAAACGTTCCAGTGCGCTGTTATTTGCGCTGATGCTCACCGGTTGTGTGGTGAAACAGCAAAGCCCGGCGCCGGTTGAACCGACCCAGCCAACTACCCCGACGCAACCCGAGCAGCCACCAACGCCGCCGGTGCCACCGCCGGAAAACGTGCCGCAGCCGCCGAAACTGAAAACCATTAACTGGAGTGCCAGTGTGCAGCCGTTAGTGGCGAATATGGTGCAGTCAGCAGGCGTTAATCCTGGCAGCGTGCTGCTGGTGGATCGCATTAAAAACAGTACAAACGGCGCGTTGCAGAGTGATAAAGCCACTGACGCGATTCAAAGCGCACTGGCAAACAATGGCAAATTCACCTTAGTCACCCCAGAACAGTTGGCGCAGGCCAAGCAGGCGCTCGGCCTGTCAGCGGATGACAGCCTGAACTCTCGCAGCAAAGCGATTGGCCTGGCGCGCAACGTTAACGCCCAGTACGTGCTTTACAGCAATGCGCAGGGCGATGTGAAGTCTCCGACACTGCAAATGCAGCTGATGCTGGTGCAGACCGGTGAAATCATCTGGTCAGGCAATGGTATTGCACAACCCTGATCCCCAGTTGCAACAACTGCTTCAGCAACAATGGCCGACGGCGCAAGCTGCCGGTCATTTTTTCGCGCTGCCGGGACTCAGTGGCAACAGCGTGCAGGTGCAAACAGAGCAGGGCGAGTTGCTGGCGCGCCGTTCTCCGTTACAACCGATTCCGTTTGTCGATCGTCAGCGTGAATATCGCATACTGCACAAAATGCGCCATACGCAGTTAGGGCCAGCGCCACTTAGCTGGCGTGAACCCTGGCTTTTACAAAGCTGGTTACCCGGGGAAGTGTTAACCCCGACGCAATTCAATCAACAGCGTCCAGCTGTGTTGGCACTGATACATCGCCTGCATCAACAACCGCTGACCGGTTATCGTCTGCGTCTCGCGCCACTGCTACAGCGTTACTGGCAGCTGTGTCAGCAACGCCACTGGCGCTGGCAGCACCAGTTGCAACGCTTAATCAAACAAGGCGAACCGCAGCCGTTACGCCTCGCGCCGCTGCATATGGATATCCACGCCGGTAATCTGGTGGCGACGCACGGTGGCCTGCGCCTGATTGACTGGGAGTACGCCGCCGACGGCGATGTGGCGCTGGAACTCGCCGCGCTGTGCGCGGTCGATGGAGAACATGAGGCGGACTGGATTGCCGGATATGCGCAACACAGTCAGCTTGACGAACAGGTGCTGGCGCGTCAGATGCGCCGCTGGCAGCCATGGCTGCAACTGCTGATGGCGAGCTGGTATCAACTGCGCGCCGAGCAGAGCCATGATCACACTTTGCAGCAGCTGGCCCGATCCAGCTGGCAGCATCTTTAACTCAGGATTGTCAACATGACCATGAATACCCCCGGCCCGCTGATGTTGGATGTCGAAGGCTATGAACTCGATGCAGAAGAGCGCGAGATCTTGCAACATCCGCTGGTGGGCGGGCTGATTCTGTTTGCCCGCAATTTTCACGATGTCGAACAGTTAGCTGAACTGGTGCGCCAGATTCGTGCGGCTTCACGCAATCGTCTGGTGGTAGCAGTGGATCAGGAAGGCGGGCGCGTACAACGTTTCCGCGAAGGTTTCACCAAGCTACCCGCCATGCAATCTTTTGCGGCCCTGCACGATATGGCTACCGCCGGTGAAGTGGCGCAGCAGGCGGGTTGGCAGATGGCGGCCGAGATGATTGCGATGGACATCGACATCAGCTTTGCGCCGGTGCTGGATATCGGTCACATTAGCGCGGCGATTGGTGACCGTTCATTCCATGAAGATCCGGCAATTGCACTGCAAATCGCACGCCGATTTATCAATGGCATGCACGAAGCGGGAATGAAAACCACCGGTAAGCACTTCCCTGGCCACGGTGCGGTGAGTGCTGATTCGCATAAAGAAACCCCGCGCGACCCACGTGATGCCGACACGCTGCGTCAGCACGATATGGCTATCTTCAAGCAGTTGATTGATGAGCAGTTACTGGATGCGGTGATGCCTGCCCACGTTATCTATACTGAGGTAGATCCTTTACCCGCCAGCGGCTCACCCTATTGGCTGCAAACGGTATTGCGCAAGGAGCTGGGTTTCAATGGGGTGATTTTCTCTGACGATTTGTCAATGGAAGGTGCCGCGGTGATGGGCAGCTACGCCGAGCGCGCCCAGCAGTCACTCAATGCCGGATGCGACATGATCCTGGTCTGCAACCAACGTGCCGGCGCGGTAAGTGTGCTGGATAACTTGACGCCGATCCAGGCAGAGCGAGTGACGCAGTTATACCATCAAGGGCGATACACCCGTCAGACTCTGTTAGCCAGTGAACGCTGGAAGCAGAATCACCACCAGCTCAGCGCATTGCAGGATCGCTGGCTGGAGCATAAAGCGTCGGGCAGATAAGCGCCGCTGCCCGGATTTCATTCCACGCTGAGGAAAATCATGATCATCTATCTGCACGGTTTTGATTCCAGTAGTCCGGGCAACCATGAAAAGGTGCTGCAACTGCAGTTTATTGACCCGGATGTCAGGCTGATCAGTTACAGCACGCTTCACCCGAAACACGACATGCAGTTTTTGCTGAAAGAGAGTGACAAGCTGCTGCAGCAAGCAGGCGATGCGCACCCGTTGATTTGCGGTGTGGGCTTAGGCGGTTACTGGGCCGAGCGTATTGGCTTTCTCTGTGGCATGCGGCAGGTGATGTTTAACCCCAACCTGTTCCCGTTTGAGAACATGGAAGGCAAGATCGATCGCCCGGAAGAGTATCTCGATATCGCCACCAAGTGCGTCAACGATTTTCGTGAAAAGAACCGTGACCGCTGCCTGACAATCCTTTCACGCCATGATGAGGCGCTGGATAATCAACGCAGTGCTGCGCTGTTACATCCGTTTTATGAGATTGTCTGGGACGAAGACGCCAGCCATAAATTCAAGAATATTTCCCCTCATTTACACCGCATCAAAGCCTTCAAATCCCTTGCCTGAGCGAAAACGCGCCGTGTGATGCGGCGCACAGAATGTTTAACATTCTGATAATGCAGCTGAAAGATTGATGTACATCAATTTTCTTATGATCTGACGATTGCGCCGTGATATTCTGCCCTCAGCTCGCGATTTAACGTCGCCAACCCTATGTTTATTAAGGTTTTTAGTAACCATTAATTAACTATTGGTTTACAACTTTGAGGGGGTCTTTGTTGACTACATCTATGGAAAAAATCGTCATTATTGGCGGTGGTGCCGGTGGCTTAGAGCTGGCAACACAGCTCGGTCATAAGCTTGGCCGCAAAAAGAAAGCCGAGATTATTCTCGTCGATCGCAATCACAGTCATCTGTGGAAGCCGTTGTTACATGAAGTGGCGACGGGTTCGATGGACGAAGGTATCGATGCGCTGAGTTACCTGGCGCACGCGCGTAACCACGGTTTCCAGTTCCAGCTGGGATCGCTGACGCAAATCAATCGTGAAACCAAAACCATTGAACTGGCAGAGATCCGCGATGCTAACGGTGAGTTGCTGGTGCCGCAGCGTGAGCTGGCCTATGACCGTCTGGTGATGGCGCTGGGCAGTACGTCTAATGACTTCGGTACGCCGGGCGTGAAAGATCACTGCATCTTCCTGGATAACCCGCATCAGGCCCGTCGTTTCCATAATGAAATGCTCAACCTGTTCCTGCGCTTCTCTGCCAGTGAAGGCAGCCTGGAAAAGGTCAATATTGCCATTGTCGGTGGCGGTGCCACGGGCGTTGAGCTGTCGGCTGAGCTGTACAACGCCGTCAAACAGTTGCACAGCTACGGTTATAAAGGTCTGGATAGCTCCGCGCTGAATGTCACGCTGGTCGAAGCCGGTGAGCGCATTCTGCCCGCGTTGCCACCCCGCATCTCTGCGGCGGCACATCAGGAGCTGACCAAGCTCGGCGTGCGTGTGTTGACGCAAACCATGGTCACCAGCGCCACAGAAGAGGGGCTGAACACCAAAGGTGGCGAGTTCATCAACGCAGATTTGATGGTGTGGGCGGCAGGGATCAAAGCGCCGGACTTTATGAAGGACATCGGCGGGCTGGAAACCAATCGTATCAACCAACTGGTGGTGAAGGATACGCTGCAAACCACGCTGGACGATGATATCTACGCGATCGGTGATTGTGCGTCCTGCGCACTGCCCGCTGGCGGTTTTGTTCCGCCGCGCGCGCAGTCTGCGCACCAGATGGCTTCACGTGCGCTGGAGAACATCCTGGCGCAGCGTAAAGGCAACGCGCTGAAAGCCTATGTCTATAAAGATCACGGTTCACTGGTGTCGCTGTCCCGCTTCAGTACCGTTGGCAGCCTGATGGGTAACCTGATGCGCGGTTCGATGATGGTAGAAGGGCGCATTGCGCGTTTTGTCTACATCTCTCTATATCGTATGCACCAGATTGCGCTCCATGGATATTTCAAAACCGGCCTGATGATGCTGGTGGGTAGCCTGAACCGCGTACTGCGTCCGCGCCTCAAGCTACACTAATGATTTCGGGGCGGTGCTATACCGCCTCACGCCTTCCTCCTGCCGTAACCCCCTGAAAAAAGACAGTTCAGCTTAAGGTTACGGCGGTATTTCACCTGCTCTCAGAACTCTCTGAAAAACTGGCCCTGACCGGTTTCCGCCTCGTTTCCTCCATTAATCTGATGTTGCAATTACGGACCATCTGTAAAACTTATATCCACAAACACGGCGCGGCGCGCACGCCGTTTATGCCTCGGCTACACAGGATTCGGTAGCGGCAGGATTGCGCGGTAACAACCTTCAGGAGGACATTCCTGTGAATAAATCAATGTTAGCGGGTATCGGTATCGGCGTGGCAGCCGCATTAGGTGTGGCCGCCGTCGCCAGCATGGATGTCTTTGATCGTGGCCCGCAGTATGCTCAGGTTCTCTCGGCAACGCCGATCAAAGAGAGCATTAAACAACCGCGACAGGAGTGTCGCAATGTGACGTTAACGCATCGTCGTCCGGTACAGGATGAGAACCGCATCGCCGGTTCGGTACTGGGTGCCGTGGCGGGTGGTGTGCTCGGTCACCAGTTCGGTGGCGGTCGTGGGCGTGATGTCGCGACGGTAGCGGGCGCGTTGGCAGGCGGTTACGGTGGTAATCAGGTGCAGGGTGCATTGCAGGATCGTGACACTTACACCACCAATGAACAGCGTTGCAAAACCGTCTACGACAAACAGGAAAAAATGCTGGGTTATGATGTGACCTATAAAATAGGCGACCAGCAGGGCAAAATCCGCATGGAAAATGACCCTGGCACCCGCATTCCGCTTGACCGTAACGGTCAGCTGATCCTGAATTCGAATCAGGCCTAATTGGGCAAAGACACGTCACAGCAGCAGTAACGAAAAAAGCGCCGTAAGGCGCTTTTTTATCACACTAAACCCGGTTCTTCGCCAACTCACCAATAAAGCTCTGTACCCACTCCATGCGCACTTTGCGTTCTTCTAAATCACGCGTGAACTTCAAGCGGGTTGGGCCATCCAGTTTCCACTGCTTAGGATCTTTTTGCAGCAGACCAATTAGCCAGCCGGGATCGACATGGTTCTGGGGTGCAAACTCGAAGAAGCCGCCTTTTTCACTGGCTTCAATTTTGCGGATGCCCAATTCACGCGCTTCAAGACGCAGCCCTGCGACATCCAGCAGATTTCGCGCCGCATCAGGCAACTTGCCAAATCGGTCAATCATCTCCACTTTCAGTTCCGCCAACTCTTGCGCATCGCTGGCCGAAGCTACGCGCTTATACAGTGACAAACGCGTATTCACATCCGGGATAAAATCATCTGGCAGCAGAGCGGGCATGCGCAGTTCGATTTCCGTCTGATTGCTGGTGAGATCTTCCAGTGAAGGTTCACGCCCGGCTTTCAGTGCATCCACAGCGTTCTCCAGCAGTTCCATGTACAGCGTAAAGCCAATGGTTTCCATCTGGCCGCTTTGATCTTCACCCAGCAATTCACCGGCACCGCGGATCTCCAGATCGTGCGTTGCCAGCGCAAAACCCGCACCCAAATCTTCCAGCGAGGCGATGGCTTCCAGACGTTTCTGCGCATCGGTAGTCATCGCTTTAGGATGCGGTGTCAGTAACCAGGCGTAGGCCTGATGGTGCGAACGCCCCACGCGGCCACGCAACTGATGCAACTGCGCCAGGCCAAAGTGATCGGCACGCTCAATGATAATGGTGTTGGCGCTGGGCACGTCGATACCGGTTTCGATGATGGTAGTACACACCAGCACGTTAAAACGCTGGTGGTGGAAATCGTTCATCACCCGTTCCAGGTCGCGTTCGCGCATTTGGCCATGACCAATGGCAATACGGGCTTCCGGTACTAAATCGGCCAGGCGTTGCGCGGCTTTTTCGATGTTCTCGACATCGTTATACAGGTAGTAAACCTGCCCGCCGCGTAAAATCTCACGCAGGATCGCTTCGCGCACCACCAAACTATCGTATTCACGGACAAAGGTTTTCACCGCCAGTCGGCGGGCTGGCGGGGTGGCGATAATCGACAGATCGCGCATACCGCTCATCGCCATATTCAGGGTACGCGGAATCGGCGTGGCGGTGAGCGTCAGGATGTCCACATCGGCGCGCATCGCTTTAATCCGCTCTTTGTGTCGTACCCCAAAGCGGTGCTCTTCATCGACAATCAACAGGCCAAGGTCGTGCCATTTCAGATCGCTGGACAGCAACTTATGTGTGCCGATCAAAATATCCACTTTGCCTTCGCGCGCCTGCTCAAGCACCTGGCTCTGCTCTTTAGCGCTGCGGAAGCGTGAGAGCATTTCGATACGCACCGGCCAGTTGGCAAAGCGGTCGCGGAAGTTATCGTAGTGCTGCTGCGCCAGCAGGGTGGTTGGCACCAGCACCGCGATTTGTTTGGCATTCTCAACGGCGAGGAAAGCGGCACGCATTGCCACTTCGGTTTTACCAAAACCTACGTCACCGCACACCAGACGATCCATCGCCAGCGGCTGGCACATATCACTCAGCACGGCATTGATGGCCTGGCCTTGATCCGGCGTGGTTTCAAACGGGAAACCTTCGCAGAACAGCTGATACTGGTCGCGGTCATGCTTGAAGGCGAAACCGGTTTTGGCGGCGCGCTGGGCGTAGATATCCAATAGTTCCGCCGCGACATCACGCACTTTCTCGGCGGCTTTCTGTCGTGCGCGTGACCAGGCATCACTGCCGAGTTTGTGTAAGGGGGCATTTTCATCCGCACCGCCCGCGTAACGGCTAATCAGGTGCAGAGAGGAAACCGGCACGTAGAGCTTGGCATCACCTGCATAGGAGAGCATCAGGTATTCGGCAACAATGCCGCCGGCTTCCAGCGTGGTCAGGCCGATGTAACGTCCCACGCCATGTTCCAGATGCACCACCGGCTGGCCGGGATGCAGCTCAGCCAGGTTACGGATCAGCACATCAGGGTTGATGGTGCGACGATTATCCTGGCGGCGGCGACTGACGCGTTCACCCAGTAAATCACTTTCGCAAATCAGTGCACGGTGGCGGGTGCTGTCGATGAAGCCGCGCTCGCTGGCACCGATCATCAAACTGTGGGGGTGTTGACTCGCCTGATCAAAGTGCTCGATCGGCTGTGGGCGAAGCTTGATACGTGCCAGCAGCTCTTGCAGGCTTTCACGGCGTCCTTCGCTCTCTACTGAGAAGATAATCTGCCCATCGAACTGCTCGATAAACTGGCGCAGAAGATCAAGCGGGGCTTTGGCCTGTGCTTGTACCGCCAGTTCGGGCAGCGGCTGATAGCCCAGGTTGGTGTTGGCGGCTTTCTCTGGCAGCGTCTCATTGCTTAACTGCATGCGCGGCCAGGCTTTCAGTTCACCCAGCAGAGCGTCCGGGCGCAGCCACAGGCTGGCGGGTTCCAGCAGTGGACGCATAGGATCGATACGGCGATTTTCATAGCGGGCATTGGCATCTTGCCAGAAACGATCGGCGCTGCCGTGCAGATCGCCGCTGTTTAGCACCAGCGTGTTAGCGGGTAGATAGCTAAACAGCGTGGGCAGTTCCTGCTCAAAGAACAGCGGCTGCCAGTATTCGATGCCCGCAGGCAAGGTGCCTTTGCTCACCTGTTGATAGACGTGTTCCGGCTCGCGGCGCACGTCAAAATTTTCACGCCAGCGAGTGCGGAACAGCTCAATCGCCGTTTTATCGGTCGGAAATTCATGGGCGGGCAGTAAATTGATAGCATCAACCGCTTCCAGCGTGCGCTGGCTGTCAACGTCAAACAGACGCAGGCTGTCGATTTCGTCATCAAAGAAATCAATACGATAAGGCTGATCGCTGCCCATCGGATAGAGGTCCAGCAGCGCACCACGCGTGGCATATTCACCGTGTTCCATCACCTGATCAACATGGCGATAACCCGCTTGCTCCAACTGGTCACGCAGTGCATCGCGCGACAGTTTTTGCCCCTGTTTCATCACCAGCGCATGGCCGTGCAGGAAGCTGTGCGGGCAAACGCGCTGCATCAGCGTGTTAACCGGCATAATCAGCATGCCGCGCGTTAAATTGGGCAGTTGGTATAAGGTGGAGAGACGGGCAGAGATAATGTCCTGGTGCGGGGAGAAGCTGTCATAGGGCAGCGTTTCCCAGTCGGCGAGGTTAGTGACCGGCAGATCGGTGAACTGGCGAATCTCCTCCTGCAAACGCAGGGCAGACTGCATATCCGGGGTAATCATCAACACCGGACCGGGATGACGTTCAGTGATGCTGGCGCACTCAACCGCTTGCGCGGCGCCAATCAGTTCGCCGAGCTGACGATGATCGCCCGCTTTCGCAGGCAGGGTATAACGACGCTGTTCCGACATAAGGACTCGACATTCTCTCCTTGGATTCCAGGGCGTCATCATTCCACAATCTGCCTTGAGGATCATCTGTCGCGGTGCTATTTCTCATCGCCCTTCATACTTCGCGCTGTGGCCGCGTTGGCTTGCCGCCTTGCCATAGCACGAATTATTTTGGACTTACTTCAGTCAGTGACTGGCGTTTCATTTCCTTGCCGCGCGATTTGATTTGCGGCTTTAGCCTGAGTAACAGCGCCTTGAATTATGGGGAACAGTCACTTACTGGATTGCTGTGTATAGTGCATGCGCGGACGATCAATATTGGCCCATGACAGCTCTTTCTCCAGATGGTAGCTGTGATTGCCGTCGTCCCACTTCACGTAATAGCCGGTTGGCGCATCTCCCTGTTCAAAGACGTTAACGATCTCGCCTTTAATTTCTCCCGATTTGTGTTTAACGATACTGCCCTTCGGAAATCTGAACATGGGTGTACTCCTTTTCGCCCGGCATCTTTCGCACCGTGGCGGCGTTGGCTGCGCCTGCTAACCCCAGTCACTTACTGATGTAAGCTCCTGGGGATTAGCAGACTTGCCGCCTTGCCACAGCACGGAATCTTTGGGCTGGCTGCGGTGCCGGTTGTAAAAACTACTTCTTTTAAACCAGTCTACGCCAGGTGATGTCTAATAAACGCACAATAAGTATCATTATTTTGTCGCAATTTTATGCATTGACGCAGATCGTGACGTATTTAGACGTAACTTTGCCGCAGACTCAGAGGGTTAGAGGTTTCATAAAGCAGACGGCTCCTTTATCATCCCACTACTTATTTTCAGGCAACTGCCAAGACGGATCTCATGTATCAACCAGTCGCGTTATTCATCGGTTTGCGCTACATGCGTGGACGTGCCTCAGACCGCTTTGGTCGCTTTGTCTCCTGGCTTTCGACCATCGGCATCACGCTCGGCGTGCTGGCGCTGGTCACCGTATTGTCAGTGATGAACGGTTTCGAGCGTGAGCTGGAGGGCAATATCCTCGGCCTGATGCCGCAAGCGCTGGTGACCAGCGATAAAGGCAGCATCAATCCGCAGCAGATCCCTGCGCAGGACCTCAAATTGCAAGGTGTGACGCGCATGGCGCCGCTCACCACCGCGGATGTGGTGTTGCAAAGTGCGCGCAATGTTTCTGTCGGCGTGATGCTGGGCATCAACCCTGACGAACAGGACCCGCTGACGCCGTATCTCGTCAATACCCAGCAGAGCGTGCTGCAACCCGGCCAATATAACGTCATCATCGGTGAACAACTGGCGTCCCAGCTGGCGGTGAAACGCGGCGACCAGCTGCGTTTGATGGTGCCTTCAGTCAGTCAGTTCACGCCAGTAGGGCGTCTGCCAAGCCAGCGAATCTTTACCGTTGCCGGGACCTATGCGGCCAACAGTGAGGTGGATGGCTACCAGATTCTGGTTAACCAGCAGGACGCCTCACGCGTGATGCGCTATCCGCTGGGTAACATTACGGGCTGGCGTTTATGGCTGGAAAAGCCGCTGAACATTGATGCGTTCAGTGAACAGCATTTGCCCGATGGGCTAACAATGAAAGACTGGCGCGAGCGTAAGGGTGATCTTTTCCAGGCGGTACGCATGGAGAAGAACATGATGGGGTTACTTCTGAGTCTGATCATCGCGGTGGCGGCGTTTAATATCATTACTTCGCTCGGCCTGTTGATCATGGAAAAGCAGGGCGAAGTGGCGATTCTGCAAACCCAAGGCTTGACCCGTAGGCAGATTGTGGCGGTGTTTATGGTGCAGGGTGCCAGTGCGGGCATTATCGGTACCTTACTCGGCACGCTGCTGGGGGTGTTGCTCGCCAGCCAGCTTAACAATTTAATGCCGGTCATTGGCCTGTTCCTGGACGGCGCCGCGCTGCCGGTGGACATCAATGTCTGGCAGGTGGTTACCATTGCGCTGGTCTCTATGATCGTGGCGCTGCTCTCTACCCTTTATCCGTCATGGCGCGCTGCCGCCGTACAACCCGCTGAGGCTTTACGTTATGAGTAATACCCCTTTGTTGCAGTGTCGTGACCTGTGCAAACGCTATCAGGAAGGCAGCGTGCAGACCGATGTGCTGCGCAATGTGGCTTTTAGCCTGCAGCCAGGTGAACTGACCGCCATCGTTGGCAGTTCGGGTTCGGGTAAAAGTACCTTACTGCATCTGCTGGGTGGCCTGGATGCGCCAACCTCAGGTGATGTGGTGTTTGATGGCAAGTCACTGAACGCCATGTCTTCTTCTGCCAAAGCTGAACTGCGCAACCGCGAGCTGGGCTTTATTTATCAGTTCCATCATCTGCTGCCTGATTTCAGCGCGCTGGAAAATGTGGCGATGCCACTGCTGATTGGCAAAACCGGTAAAGATGAAGCCGCCTCACGCGCGCGTGAAATGCTGGCGGCCGTAGGGCTGGAAAAACGTGCCGCGCACCGTCCATCTGAGCTATCAGGCGGGGAACGTCAGCGTGTGGCGATTGCGCGTGCGCTGGTGAATCGTCCGCGTCTGGTGATGGCCGATGAGCCGACAGGTAACCTCGATGCGCGCAATGCAGATGCGATTTTTGAACTGCTTGGCGAACTCAACGTCCAGCAGGGCACGGCATTTTTAGTGGTAACGCACGATCTCAACCTGGCTAAGCGTCTCAGCCGCCAGATGGAGATGCGAGACGGTCAGTTGAACGACCAACTGACGTTGGGAGCGATCTAATGGCTTCATCATTATCCCTGTTGCTCGGACTGCGGTTTAGCCGCGGTCGGCGACGTGGTGGCATGGTCTCGCTGATCTCCATCATCTCCACCATTGGCATCGCATTAGGCGTGGCGGTATTGATCATTGGCCTGAGTGCCATGAACGGTTTCGAACGCGAACTGAACAAACGCATCCTGGCTGTGGTACCGCACGGGGAGATCGAGCCCGTGAATCAGCCATTCCGCAACTGGCAGCCGATGATCGCGCCGATTGAAAAAGTCCCTGGCATTGCGGCGGCGGCACCGTACGTCAACTTTACCGGTTTGATCGAAAGCGGGGCGAAAATGCAGGCGCTGCAGGTGAAGGGCGTCGATCCGCAGCAGGAATCGCGTCTTAGCGCGCTGCCGAGCTTTGTGGACGGTGATGCCTGGCAACAGTTCGCCGCGGGTAAACAGCAAATCATTCTCGGTGGAGGCATTGCGAAATCGCTGAACGTGAAGCAGGGCGACTGGATCACCATCATGATCCCCAACAACGACGGTGAGAACAAGCTGCTGCAGCCGAAGCGTATTCGCTTGCAGGTTTCAGGCATTCTCCAGCTTAGCGGCATGCTCGATCACAGCCTGGCACTGGTTCCCTTGGGTGATGCGCAGAAGTATCTGGACATGGGCGACAGCGTCAGCGGGATTGCGCTGAAAATGAGCGATCCGTTCCAGGCACAGAAACTGGTGCGCGATGCCGGTGAAGTGACACACTCTTATGTCTACATCAAAAGCTGGATCGGCACTTATGGCTATATGTACCGCGATATCCAGATGATCCGCGCCATCATGTATCTGGCGATGGTGCTGGTGATTGGTGTGGCCTGTTTCAACATCGTCTCGACGCTGGTGATGGCCGTCAAAGATAAGAGCAGTGATATTGCGGTGCTGCGTACTCTGGGTGCTAAAGATGGTCTGATCCGCGCTATCTTTATCTGGTATGGCTTACTGGCTGGGCTGCTCGGCAGCATCAGCGGTGTGGTGGTTGGGGTGCTGGTGGCACTTAACCTTACGCCGATTATCCGCGGCCTGGAGCATCTGACCGGACACCAGTTACTGGCCGGGGATATCTATTTCATTGATTTCCTGCCCTCTGAACTGCACTGGCTTGACGTGATTTCGGTGCTGGTGACGGCGATTGTGCTCAGTTTGATCGCCAGTTGGTATCCGGCACGACGTGCCAGCCGTATCGATCCTGCACGCGTACTCAGTGGTCAGTAAAGCGATAAACGCAGCCGCCCTCGCGGCTGCGCACATTTTCAGCATCAGTGGCATGCAGCCGTCATGCGTAGCCGCTATTATCGGGAACCATTAACCCGAACAAAACACCCGACGTGCAGCGTTAACCGCCGCAGATTAAGGAGCCTTTATGCGCATACCGCGCCGACGCCTACGACTCGCCCGCGACAAGAAAAACCGCCGCAAAGTGCATCAGCGCTTTCGCCAGCGCATCTTTGAACGCGATCGCAAAGCTGAACTGGCTGCGCATCCGCAACCGCGCGTGGTGGTGCTGACGGGAGCGGGCATCTCCGCCGAATCCGGGATTCGCACATTCCGTGCCGCTGACGGACTCTGGGAAGATCATCGGGTGGAAGATGTGGCGACACCGGAAGGGTTTCATCGCGACCCCGCATTGGTGCAAGGGTTTTACAATTCGCGCCGTCGTCAATTGCAGCAGCCAGAGATCCAGCCGAATGCCGCTCATAAAGCGCTGGCAGAGATGGAGCAGGTGCTAGGTGATAACTTCCTGCTGGTGACGCAAAACATCGACAACCTGCACGAGCGTGCGGGCAGCCAACGCGTGCTGCATATGCATGGCGAGCTACTAAAAGTGCGCTGTGAGAGCAGCGGTCAGGTGTTGGACTGGACTGAAGATGTCACGCCAGACGATCGCTGCACCTGCTGCCAGTTTCCGGCGAGGCTGCGCCCACATGTGGTGTGGTTTGGTGAAATGCCGTTGGGCATGGAAGAGATTTATCAGGCAATTGAGAAAGCGAATCTGTTTATCGCGATTGGCACCTCTGGCCATGTCTATCCGGCGGCCGGTTTTGTGCATGAAGCAAAACTGCAAGGTGCTCACACCGTTGAACTCAATCTGGAACCGAGCCAGGTCGGCAATGAGTTCGCGGAAAGCCACTACGGCTTGGCCAGCGAAGTGGTGCCGGAGTTTGTGCATACCTTTTTACGCGGACTTTATAAGTAGGCTGTATCCGGTTAAGCAATTCGCGCTGAGAACGCTAACCTAAGGGATAATGATTTGACGCAACATGGCGGGCTTAAAGCGCCATGATAATAACGCAGGTTCTTTAGAGGGATGACAAATGGATCAATTACTTGAGCGTTTTCTCAGTTATGTGGCAGTAGAAACTCAGTCAAAACCGCAGGCGCGACAGGTACCCAGCAGTGAAGGGCAGTGGACGCTGGCGCGCCAGTTACAAGAAGAGCTGATTGCACTGGGATTCGTCGATGTCTCCCTGAGCGATCATTGTTGCGTGATGGGTACGTTGCCCGCCAACGTTGACTGGCCGACCCCGGTGATTGGTTTTATCTCGCATATGGATACCTCACCGGACTTTACCGCTAAAAACGTCAATCCGCAGATTATCGAAAATTACCGTGGTGGTGACATTGCGCTGGGCAATGGCGATGAGATTTTATCACCGGTGATGTTCCCCATCCTGCATAAGCTGATTGGTCATACGCTGATTACCACCGATGGCAAGACATTGCTTGGGGCGGATGACAAAGCCGGCATCGCTGAAATCATGACGGCCATGGCGCGTCTGACGAAAGGGGATATTCCCCACGGCGCGATCCGCGTGGCGTTCACCCCCGATGAAGAAATTGGACGCGGAACCTCGCATTTTGATGTGGAAGGTTTTGCCGCCGATTGGGCCTACACCGTGGATGGCAGTGACCTCGGTGAATTTGAGTTTGAAAACTTCAATGCCGCCACCGTGATGGTGAAAATCACCGGCAACAATGTGCATCCCGGCAGCGCGAAAAACGTGATGGTCAACTCTCTGGACCTGGCGATGCGTTTCCATGCGGAATTGCCTGCCAAGGAAAAACCGCAGTTCACCGATGGCTACGAAGGCTTTTTCCACCTGCACACCATTAAGGGAACGGTGGAACACGCTGAGTTGATGTATCTGATCCGTGATTTTGACGCCGACAGCTATGAGCAGCGCAAAAAAATGATGGAAGAGATCGGGCAGCGTATCAGCAAAGGTTTGCCGAATGAGTGCGGCGTGAAAGTGGAAATCAGCGACAGCTATCGCAACATGCGCGAGAAGGTGGAACCGCATCCGCAAATTATTGAGCTGGCACTGCAGGCGATTCGTGATTGCGGCATCGAGCCGGTGGTGAAGCCGATTCGCGGAGGAACCGATGGTTCAGCACTGTCATGGAAAGGACTGCCGTGCCCGAATCTGTTCACTGGCGGATATAACTATCACGGTAAACACGAGTTCGCATCATTGAATGTGATGTCGCAAGCAGTAGACGTGATTGTGCGCTTGTCGGCGCTGGCAGCAGAAAAGAAAGAGTAGTAAATAGGCCTGCACCGCAGTAACGCTTGTCCTTTAAGCCCTTGGCGGACGCCATGGATGGCGCAACACGGGTCACTTAAACGCTTTGTGGTCGCCATAAATGGCAACCCTACGACGAACGTGCGGGGTTTACGTAGTGTGCGCATTTATGCGCACTTGGTCTTTCCTCAGCACGTTCTGTAGCGGCGCAATTTATTGCGCATTCAACAGCAGTGCCGTTGCCAAAATGCACGATGAATCGCGCCGCTACAATCAGTGCCATGGCAAGCTATCTATTACTCACCAAAAAACCAATACCCGCTATTCACAAGCGCGGCAAGCTGCGCCAGCAGAGAAGGATCATCCAGCGCATCGCCAAAATCTTCCAGCGTCAGCACCTGATTATGCGCCAGTGCAGCCAGCACTTCAGGATGGCTGCATGCCACGCGTTCGCCATTCACAAACACGCCATCGCCGAGGGTCAGCACGCGCAGCCCACCGAGACGCGTCAGCGCATCGCCTTGCTGCAACGCATCATAAATCTCGTCAGGTTGGTACGGCGGTTCAGGTGGCGCGATATCCAGCTCGTGGCGTGACTGGGAAATGAACTCACCAAACCACTGTTCAAACTGTTCCGGCTGATTGATCACATCCAGCATCACCTGGCGAATGCCCTCTACTTCGGAAGGCAGGATCTGCGACGGGCAATCACGTGAGGGCACATCCGGATCGCTGAAGCGATAGCTGCCTAACTCATGCGCCAACATAAAGTCGGCAAAACCACTGATCAATTCACGGCCGTTGGGCGCGCGGAAGCCAACCGAGTAGTTGATGGCATTTTCCAGCGAATACCCTTCATGCGGGAATCCTGGCGGAATATAAAGAATATCGCCGGGTTCCATCTCTTCGTCGATGATGGCGTCGAAAGGCTCAACCTGCAGCAAATCGGGATGCGGACAGTGCTGTTTCATCGGCACTTTCTCGCCCACACGCCAGCGACGACGACCGGTGCCCTGAATGATAAACACATCATACTGATCGAAGTGGGGACCCACGCCACCGCCTGGAACGGCGAAGGAGATCATCAGATCGTCGATGCGCCAGTCAGGCAGAAAACGGAATGGGCGCATCAGCGCAGCAGAGGGTTCATGCCAGTGGTTGACGGCCTGAACCAGCAAAGACCAGTTACTTTCGCCTAAATGATCATAGCTTTCGAACGGACCGTGGCTGACCTGCCATTTACCGTTGTGATGGCTGACAAGGCGGCTATCCACCTCGTTTTCCATTGCCAGACCAGCAAGCTCATCAGGAGAAATAGGATCAATAAAGTTTTTAAAACCACGTTTAAGCACCACTGGGCGTTTTTGCCAGTAGCGCTGAATAAAGTCGGGCCAGTTGATGTCGAGCTGATAGTCCATACGAGTGTTCCGGTTAGGGCCATGAATGCTGCCAAGTATAACAGCCCGCAGCCCTTTCTACTCGCGGTGATGTTCAACTTCCTGACGCTGGAAAATCACTTCCATGCGCGCACCGCCCAGTGGGCTGGTGGTAGCGATCACCTGGCCAGCGTACTGTTCGAGGATGTCTCGCACCACCGCCAGGCCCAAGCCCTGTCCGGGGCGTAAGGTATCAGCGCGCTGACCACGTAAAAAGATCAGGTCGCGTTTGCTCTCAGGAATGCCGGGACCATCATCATCGATAAACAGATGCAGGGCTTTATCAGTTTGCCGTGCGCTAACCTCAATAAATTCGAGGCAGTATTTGCAGGCGTTATCCAACACGTTGCCGAGCACTTCCATAAAATCATTCTGATCGCCGATAAAGGTCAGCTCTGGCGAGATATCCAGCGTGATGTCGACCCCTTTGCGCTGATAAACCTTGTTCAAGGCAGAGCACAGGCTATCGAGCAAGGCCGAAACTGAGTGCAGATCGCGTTGCAGTGGGTTGTGGTCAGCCTGCATGCTGGCGCGATGCAGGTAGTAACCGATTTGCTGCGAAATACGGCTGATTTGCTCCAGCATCACCGGTTCTGCCTGCTCCACAGTCAGCTCTTTTCCGCTGCGCAGTGAGCGTAGCGTACTTTGCAGCACCGCCAGTGGCGTTTTCAGGCTGTGGGTTAAATCCGACAGCGTGGTGCGATAGCGCGTGTAGCGCTGACGCTCATTGGTCAGTAGCAGGTTGAGGTTACGCACAAGGCTGCGTAACTCCTGCGGTGGATTATCATCAAGATTTTCACGATGCCCGGTTTCGAGTTCACGGACTTGCGTTGTCAGATGACCGATAGGACGCAAACTCCAGTGCGCAGCCAGCCACAACAGTGGAATAACCAACAGCAGGTTGGCCGCCAGCACATAGCTAAACCATGACCACACCACGTCAGAGTGCTGAAGTTCTTGTGGGATCGAATCCACGACGACAATGGTCAACGCTGGCAGATTAGTGGTGGCATCGTAGCGGTTCACCGCAACAGAGTGGGTGAAGGTGTCGTTGTTATCACTATCCAACTGCTGAAGCCGCTCTTTCACCTCGGAGTTGTTACCGATGGCCGCCAGACTGGTGCGATTGGTGGTGTCGATTTCATAGAAATCGGGCTTCAGCAGCCATTCACGACGGATATTGTTACGGATGTCGGGCACGTCGCGTTGTTGCCACAGCAATTTACCGTGCTCATCGTAGATAAACACCAGCGTCGGGAAGTTCAGTGTCATGCGTTCGGGTTGCGCAATGGTGAGCTTATTGTTCTGCCATTGTGCGAGGGTAAAGAACAGGTTGCTCTCACCACGCATCACGCGATAAGTGTTTTTATCAAAGCTCACCACATAACCGACCACCGCCACCATGCCGTAGGAAAGCGACAGAAACAGGACGATGGCGGCTGTTGCCAGCAAAAAGCGAGCACGTAAAGAGAAGGGGCGTTGACGGCGTAACCAATTCATAAATCAGAGATCAAATCGATAGCCCTGGCCGCGCACGGTGTTAATCACTTCGGTCGGATGGAGCGCGAGAATTTTTTTGCGCAGACGCCCCATCAAGACATCAATGGTGTGACTTTCACGCAGTTCGGCATCGGGATAGAGTTGCAGCATCAGCGAGTCTTTGCTGACCACTTTTCCGGCATTGCGGATCAGCGTTTCCACGATGGTGTATTCAAAAGCGGTCAGTTTGACGGGCTCATCATTTACCGTGACTTCACGGCGAGACAGGTCAACCTGGAACGGCGGCATGGAGATGATCTGCGAGGCGTGCCCGCTGTTACGACGCATCAATGCCTGCAGGCGAGCCGCGACTTCTTCAATATGGAAAGGCTTGGTGACATAGTCATCGGCACCGGCTTCCAGCGCTTCGACTTTGGCCTGCCAGCCTTCACGCGCGGTTAATACCAGAATCGGCTGACGGATGGCATCACCGCGCCAGCGGCGAATTAATGACATGCCATCTTCATCGGGCAGACCTAAATCGACAAGTGCAATGTCGGGAATGTGTTCCTGAAGGAAATAGTCGGCTTCTTTCGCATCTTCGGCGGCATCCACCTGGTGGCCCATCTCACGTAACTGCACAGCGAGGTGATGGCGCAGCAGTGCATTATCTTCCACAACCAGAACACGCATAGTATTTCCTTACCTTCAAACTCAGTGATGATGGCAAGAGTATATGCGAAGCGAATTAAACAGCATAACAACGCTTGCCCGTCATGCGTCTGCAGTAGGGCAAGATTGTCACAGCAGGGGCGGCCAGATGACCGCCCGCAGAGGATTACTTCAGATCATCAACCATCTGGATAGCACGGCCGAGGTAATTGGCTGGTGTCATCTGCTTCAGACGCGCTTTTTCCTCTTCCGGCATCTCAAGACTGTCGATAAACGCCTGCATACCGGCGGCATCCACGCGCTTGCCACGCGTCAGCTCTTTCAACTTCTCGTAAGGCTTCTCAATTCCGTAGCGACGCATCACGGTCTGAATCGGCTCTGCCAGTACTTCCCAGTTATGATCCAGTTCATCTAACAGACGATCGCGGTTCACTTCCAGTTTAGAGATACCTTTCAGGGTGGCCTGATAGGCGATCAGTGAATAGCCCACGCCGACACCGAGGTTACGCAGCACGGTGGAGTCGGTGAGGTCACGCTGCCAGCGGGAAACCGGCAGTTTGCTGGCCAAGTGTTGCATCATCGCGTTGGCCAGACCGAGGTTGCCTTCAGAGTTCTCGAAGTCAATCGGGTTCACTTTGTGTGGCATGGTAGAAGAACCGATTTCACCGGCAATGGTTTTTTGCTTGAAGTGGTTCAGCGCAACGTAACCCCAGATATCACGGTCGAAGTCGATCAGAATGGTGTTGAAACGTGCGATGCAATCGAACAATTCAGCGATGTAATCGTGTGGCTCGATCTGCGTGGTGTACGGGTTCCAGGTGATACCCAGAGAGGTCACGAACTGCTCGCTCAGCTGGTGCCAGTCCACTTCCGGATAAGCGGCGATGTGGGCGTTATAGTTACCGACCGCGCCGTTGATTTTACCCAGCACTTCGATCTTACCTAACTGGCGCAGCTGGCGCTCCATGCGGTAAGCGACGTTAGCCATCTCTTTACCCATGGTTGACGGGGTGGCTGGCTGACCGTGCGTGCGAGACAGCAGCGGAATATCACGGTACTCGTGCGCCAGACCTTTCACCGCATCGATGATTTTGTTCCAGAACGGCACGATAACATCGCGGCGTGCCGTTTCCAGCATCAGCGCATGCGACAGGTTATTGATGTCTTCGGAAGTACAAGCGAAGTGGATGAACTCGGAAACCGCGTGCAGCGCAGCAACATCGGCCACTTTCTCTTTCAGGAAATACTCAACCGCTTTCACGTCGTGGTTGGTGGTACGTTCAATGGTTTTAATGCGCGCAGCATCTTCTTCGCTGAAATTAGCGACAATCGCATCAAGGAAAGCGTTTGCGTCAGCATCAAATGCAGGAACTTCCTTGATCTCTGCGGTCGCGGCCAGTTTCTGTAACCAGCGAACTTCAACCTCAACGCGGAATTTCAGCAAACCGTATTCGCTGAAAATGGCGCGCAGTGGGCTGACTTTATCGCCGTAACGACCATCGACAGGTGAGACGGCGGTCAGAGAGGATAATTCCATCAGTGCAACTCCTGAATCGTTAACAATTAAGGGCAGGGCGGCGCTTAATACGCCGGGCCCAGCCGGGATAAAATGGTTTTGGCTTCACGCAGCAAACGCTGGCGTGAGAACATCAGCTGCAGGCGGCCACCGCCAACCTGCTGCCACAACACGGCAGCGCGAATACCGGCCAGCAGCGTGGCGCGGACTTTGCTCTGCACTTGCGAATTCTGTAAAACCTGTGGCGAACCTGTCACCTGGATACGCGGGCCTAATGGACTGATCACATCGACATAAATGCCTGCCATCGCGCTGGTGATGGTGTCTGACTCCAGTTCATAATGCGCCAACTGGCGATCGAGTTGACTAATACGCTGTGCCAGCGTGTTCAGCGCCGACTTGTTACTCTCCAGCTTGCGCTCCAGCACCATCATGCTCAGGGTGTAACGCGTCAGTTCAGCGCCCGCACCCTGACGACTGCCGCTATTCAGCACCGCCATCAGTGTTTCTAATCCCAAATGCAGATTGGCTTCATCGTTACCGAAGACGGCAAGCGTCGAACCGGGATTAAGATCCAACAAACTGCGCAGTGACACATTCAGCGCGGCAGTGTTGCAGTTTCCTTGATGCGCTAACTGCTGCACCAAATGGGCGGCCTGGCAAACACCCGCTAACGCGAGCGTAATCTCATAATAGTTCTTAGCCACGCTTAACTCCTGTCATCGCGTCGGCAGCGCCGACCTTAGGCTTCTGCCAGTGGCAGGCGCTGTTCAATGATGCCGCCGCCGAGGCAAACATCACCCAGATAAAATACGGCCGATTGGCCTGGCGTGACGGCCGCAACCGGCTCGTCAAAACGCACTTCGATACGGTCTTCTGCCAGCGGAATAATCTGGCAAGGAATATCGGTCTGGCGATAGCGGGTTTTCACCGTGCAACGCAGCGGTGCGGTGATGGGCTGGCGATCAACCCAGTGCAGTTGCTGCGCAATCAAGCCAACAGACATCAGACGCGGATGATCGCCGCCTTGGGCGACCACCAGTCGGTTGCGCGCCACGTCTTTATCCACGACATACCAAGGGTCATCATTGCTCTCTTTACGGCCACCGATGCCCAAACCTTTGCGCTGACCCAAGGTGTGATACATCAGGCCCTGGTGCTCACCGACAATTTCACCGTCAACGGTTTCGATTTCACCTGGCTGCGCGGGCAAATAACGGCCAAGGAAGTCGCGGAATTTTCGCTCACCAATGAAACAGATACCGGTGGAGTCTTTTTTCTTCGCGGTGATTAAATCCAGTTCTTCTGCGATACGGCGAACTTCTGGCTTCTCCAGCTCACCAACCGGGAACAGGCTTTGCGCGATCTGCTGGTGGCTCAGGGTGTAAAGGAAGTAGCTCTGATCTTTATTGCCGTCGAGGCCTCGCAGTAACTGGCTGGTGCCGTCGACATCGGCGCGGCGCACGTAGTGGCCGGTGGCGATGAAATCGGCCCCGAGATCGTCTGCGGCAAACTCCAGAAAGGCTTTAAATTTGATCTCTTTGTTGCACAGAATATCAGGGTTCGGTGTACGACCCGCTTTGTACTCTTCAAGGAAGTGCTCGAAGACGTTATCCCAGTACTCAGCCGCGAAGTTGATTTTGTGCAGTTTGATGCCGAGTTTGTCACACACGGCTTGTGCGTCAGCCAGATCATCTGCGGCGGTGCAATACTCCTCACCGTCGTCCTCCTCCCAGTTCTTCATGAACAGGCCTTCAACCTGATAGCCCTGCTGTTGCAGTAACCAGGCGGATACGGAAGAATCGACGCCGCCGGACATCCCGACGATCACTTTTTTCTGGCTGTTGTCAGACATGACACACTCTATGATTACGATAAAAACAGGCGGCGCATTCTATCATGCAGAAGCCGGGCGCGCACCCTCGTGAAAAGGCCACTGGAACGGCGCGACCAGTTGCAGCGGATAACGCTCACCTTGTTGCCACAATCTTACGCTCTCGGCGACCAGCGGTGAACGCAGACGATTAGCTGTGAGAATCTGCTCTGGCGGCAGCCACCAGCAGCAATCGATGTCACGATCGTGTGGGGAGGTCTCGCATTTTTCGGGCAGATCAAGGCCAAAGAGGAAACGCACAAAAGGTGTATCGTCCGGGGCGATCCACTGCTGGACGCCGAGGAAATACTCCGGTTTCGCGTCTATGCCGGTTTCTTCAAACAGTTCGCGCTGGGCGGCTTCGATAATGGTTTCGTCTGCTTCCAGGTGTCCAGCGGGCTGGTTCCAGGTGATGCGGCCGTGGACGCGCTCCTCAACCACCAGTAACTCACCTTGTGCCTGCACAATACAGGCCACGGTTACATGAGGTTTAAACATCCTTCCTCCGAATTTGTTAACTAAAAGTTATTAAAAAATTCAGTTTAGACTGACGACTCGACTTCGCACCACGCGCCGCAGGCTAAGTCGCCCAAACTGTATCCACCCATCGCATAGCGAATCAGGCGCAGGGTCGGAAAGCCAATATGTGCGGTCATCCGACGCACCTGGCGGTTACGGCCTTCATATAAAGTGATTTTTAACCAACAGGTTGGAATTGCTTTGCGCTCGCGGATCGGCGGTTGGCGCGACCATAACCACGCTGGCTCATCCACCAACTCCACGCCAGCGGGCAGCGTGGGGCCATCATTCAATGTCACGCCGCTGCGTAATGGGGATAAATCTGATTCCTGCGGTACACCTTCCACCTGAACGTAATAGATTTTTCCGGTGCGTTTGCCCGGTTGTGTCAACTGCGCCTGCAGCGCGCCGTCGTTGGTCAGGACCAGTAACCCTTCGCTGTCACGATCGAGTCGGCCTGCGGCATAGACGTCACTAACGGGAATGAAATCCTTCAGCGTGCGGCGGCCCGCCTCATCGCTGAACTGCGGTAAGACATCGAAAGGTTTGTTAAAGAGTATGACGCGGCGCGGCCCTTTTGGACGCGCGTCTCGGCGCACGGGCTTGCGTGCGGCGGTGTCTGGACGTTTATCCTGGTGAATTCGTTGAGAAGTTTTTCGCATGGTCTTTGCAGTCGGAAACAATCGGCGCATTATAGCGCGAAACGACGGTGATTGGCGTAGCGTAAATATTCAAGTAGTATTGACCCGCATCTTACAAATCATTAACAAAAAATCGCTCGAAGGAGAGGTTGATGGAAAGCAAAGTAGTTGTTCCGGCGGAAGGTCAAAAAATCACCCTGGATCAGGGCAAACTGAACGTTCCGAATAACCCAGTCATTCCTTATATCGAAGGTGATGGCATCGGCGTTGATGTTTCCCCTGTCATGCTGAAAGTGGTTGATGCCGCTGTGAAGAAAGCCTACAACGGCGAGCGTAAAATTTCCTGGATGGAAATTTATACTGGTGAGAAATCAGTAGAACTTTACGGTCAGGATGTCTGGCTGCCGCAAGAAACCCTCGATTTAATCAAAGAATATCGCGTTGCCATCAAAGGCCCGCTGACGACCCCAGTCGGTGGCGGTATTCGTTCTCTGAACGTTGCGCTGCGTCAGGAGCTGGATCTGTACGTGTGTCTGCGTCCGGTTCGCTACTACACGGGTACACCAAGCCCAGTTAAGCGTCCAGAAGATACCGATATGGTGATCTTCCGCGAAAACTCTGAAGATATCTATGCAGGTATCGAGTGGAAAGCGGGCACGCCAGAAGCGGATAAAGTGATCAAGTTCCTGCGCGAAGAGATGGGCGTGAAGAAAATTCGCTTCCCTGAGCAGTGTGGTATCGGCGTGAAGCCGTGCTCTGAAGAGGGCACCAAACGTCTGGTCCGCGCAGCAGTTGAGTACACCATCACCAACGATCGTGATTCTCTGACCCTGGTCCACAAAGGCAACATCATGAAGTTCACCGAAGGTTCTTTCAAAGACTGGGGCTACCAGTTGGTGAAAGAAGAGTTCGGCGGCGAGTTGATCGATGGCGGCCCATGGATGAAGTTCAAGAATCCGAACACCGGCAAAGAGATCATCGTTAAAGACGTGATCGCAGATGCCTTCCTGCAGCAGATCCTGTTGCGTCCAGCAGAATACGACGTTATCGCTTGTATGAACCTGAACGGTGACTATATTTCTGATGCCCTGGCGGCACAGGTTGGCGGTATCGGTATCGCACCTGGCGCAAACATCGGTGACGAGTGCGCTCTGTTCGAAGCCACCCACGGTACTGCACCTAAGTACGCCGGTCAGGATAAAGTGAACCCAGGTTCAGTTATCCTGTCAGCTGAAATGATGCTGCGTCACCTGGAGTGGTTCGAAGCCGCAGACCTGATTGTTAAAGGCATGGAAGGCGCAATCGCCGCTAAGACCGTGACCTATGACTTCGAGCGTCTGATGGATGGCGCTAAACTGCTGAAATGTTCAGAGTTTGGTGACGCGATCATCGCTAATATGTAATTTGCCTTCAGGCAGAATGCATAACGGGAGCCAATAGGCTCCCGTTTTTTTTCGTTACTTCGAATTAATTAAACGTAATTCTGTGGTTATAAATAAAGAAAGTCATCCCGGCGAAAGTTTGTACTTCATCGGGCTCACCAAGCTGCTGACGAATAGCTGATAAACGTCGGTTAGCTTCACTGTTTGCATCTGACGTTGCAATAGCGGGAATGGATACAAACTGTCTTTCAGGTGATTGCGCAATAAACGCTGGCTGTAACCATGAGCGCAGTGTTTGCCCGCGTGAGCTGGAGAACATGATCTGATAATTGTCCTCCCACAGAACGGGGGTGATATGAATTTTGTTATCTGAAAGCCAGTTAACGTTATTGGACAGCTTCCAGAAATCGCCGTAGCCAAAAGTCAGATCGTGTTGCTGCAGGAACGCGATATACGCTCTGGTTTGTGCTTCATTGTCCGCGAAGGGGCCAGTATTTTTATACCAGGAGTAGCCTGAAGAGGCTAAGAATAAGGCTAAGATGCAGCCAATAAACATATTCCCCTTAAAAGATAACCGAAGAGCAACCAGCATCATGACGAAACAAAATGCATTGACAAAGAAGCGTGCACTGCCCTCATAAGGCATATCATAACCGATGATAAACGAGGTTATGATGGCCGCGATACTGAGGAAAGCAAAGAGGGCAATAAAACGTGCCTTTTCACCTTTATTCCAGCAAATTACCATCGCATGAAGAAAGAGAGCCACCCAAAGTATCAGCGACACGGCATAGGCAATACTGTTATCGATAAAGAACAGATTCAATCCACGACCCAGGATATGCACTACCCACTCTGCATTAATGAACCACTGATCCACGGACACAAGGGTAAAACGTTGCACAGGGATATGTAACCAGCGCGGTACTGCATGAATCATGGTGAAGATAAATGCGATCAGGAAGATTGCCGTGGCCTTTTTACTGATGGTTTTATTCCATGAGAAATAAAAATGAACCAGTAACAGCGGCAAGAAGAAGGTGGCAGCAAACCAGGGATCTGAAACGGCAGACAGTATCGATATCAAGCTATACAGCAGCACCATGCCAGTAGAACGTTTTTGCAAGTTGAAGAAGCAAAGGGTGAAAACCAGTACGCCAAAAAATTGGGTGGAATAATGTGAAAAGGGATGCGCGATAAAACCGCTGACGTAGCAATATGCGGGTAAGCACACAATCAAGATGGGCGCTAATATAAAGGTGTTTTTGCGATTTGCCCCGTTATTGACCGCCGCAATCAGTAATGGAGTAAGGAAAACAAAGAACACCGTGGATAAGGTGAGAGCAAATCGACCATCATCCGACAGCAAGGTAAAGAAGATAAAATTCACCGGATAAACGGTAAAGTACCAGTTGTCTGGGGTCGGGAGCCAGTCACGGAAGATGGAAAACCCCTCATTGAGGAAGGCACGCCATACAATCGGGCTGTTTGCTACATCAGGCTCATACGGGAAATAACGAAAAGTTAAGAACCATGAGACTGCTAGCGTAAATAGCGTGATGGCTATCCAGGCTATTTTTTGCGAGCGTGGCGCATTTAGCATTTTTTATTCCCTTTAATACTCTTAATTAAGTAACGTGGTCTTTGTTTACTCTCAATGTAAATTCTGCCGATATATTCGCCAAGTACACCGATACCGATCAACTGCACACCCCCAAGGAAGAGGATGGAAACCAGCAAGGAAGGGTAGCCTGCAACGGGATTTCCCCACACCAATTTATCGATAACCATCCATATGCCATAAATGAATGACAGTGCAGCGACGGTAAAGCCGATGTAAGTCCACATCCGCAGCGGAAACGTTGAGAAACTGGTCAGTCCCTCAAGTGCGAGGTTCCATAATTTCCAGCCATTGAATTTTGTTGTGCCGCTGATGCGTTCTGAACGCGCATATTCAACAATCGCTGTTTCACCTTCCACCCAGCTGAGAAGACCTTTCATAAAAAGGTTTCTTTCCTGTAACTGTTTTATGTTCTCAACGGTTTCGCGCGACAGGAGTCTGAAATCACCCACGTTCTCTTCAATTTTGGGATGGCTAATCTTATTGTGAAGACGATAAAACCATTCCGCTGTTTTACGCTTGAAATTAGTGTCGCTACTTCGGTCACTGCGCTTTGCCAGCACTACCGACCAGCCTTCCTGCCATTTGGCGATCATGTCTGGGATGATTTCAATCGGATCCTGCAAATCGACGTCAATCGGGATCACCGCATCGCCGTTAGCATGTTCAAGCCCAGCCAGCAATGCTGCCTCTTTGCCAAAGTTTCTCACAAAACTGATCGCGTTAACGGCTGAGTCAGCATCTGATAACGCGTTGATAATGCGTTCGGTAGCATCTTTGCTGCCATCATTGATAAAAATTATCTCAATCTCATACTGGCTGAGTTTTTCTTTAACGGCGCGGTAAAAAATAGGTATCGCGTCCTCTTCATTGAAAACAGGGACCACCAGAGAAATTTTCACTTTTTAATCCTGAAAACGATGAAGCGTGAGTAGAAAAAACCGGCCAGCAAACTTAGCAGAGAGAAGAAAATAAGCGTAACCAGCGGGTTGATGGCGAACCGGTCGGCAGCCCGACCCACTCCCAAAGCGAGTGCTCCCATAAAAACGACATAAAGCAGATATCTTAAATGGGTAGCCTGGGTATTGAAGGTCCAGCGGGCATTGGCAAAGAAAGAGAAGGTAACGGCAACGCAAAAAGCGAGGAAATTTGCCAGCGACTGCGGCGAGCCCAAGGCATATAGCAGGCCGAACAGTGCCCAATGTATGAGCGTATTGATCACTCCAATCGAAGAGTATCGCGCAAAAAGTTTTAGCATCATTGACGGTCAGTTAAATCCTGACAATAAATCGATTATTTTTGATTGCTCATCGGTGGCAAAGCTATCGCCGAATATAAGCAACAGTGAAATGAAGATAACAATCAGGGTGTTAATTGGGATAAATCTTACCAGAATTGAGGTAGGGAAAAAACTATCTGACTGGGCTGGTCGAGAAGTAGCAGACGCGGAAGCGCCTGCTAAGTCTGATTAGTGGCCGTCACTGTCATGCGAAAGTGATGATTTTTCCCGCGGCTGCGACAGCCGCCAAAAATCATGGCCAGTCGGATGCTGATACGTTCGCAGTGAGAACTGTGGCAGGATGGCGTAAATATATTCAAAGATCGCTGATTGTGAGTTCTCATAATCGACCCACAGCACCGATGAGGTGAAACAGTACACTTCGACGGGCAACCCTTCAGGTGAGGGCTTCATCGTGCGCACCACCAGGTACATGTCTTTCTTGATGTCATCACGCTGTGCCAGCCAGGCAGTCAGATATTTGCGAAATACCGTTAGGTTGGTCATGCCATTTTCCGCAAACCAGCGATCACCCACCACGCTGCTGTCACGTCCATCCATTAACGCCGACAGCTGTTCGTTCACGCCACGCACCTGACTCATCTGTTGCACCATCTCTTGATCGACAAAGCGAATTGAGGTCTGGTCAAGATGAAAACTGCGCATGATTCGGCGTGCCCCTGAGGCGAACATCGCTTGCCAGTTGGTGTAGGTTTCGGTCAGGAAGTTTTTCGTCGGTATACGCGAAAGCGTGTTATCCCAGTTACGAATGGTGATGGTGTGCAGCGCAATGTCGATCACTTCACCGCTGAGGCCGTTATCGGGCATTTCAATCCAGTCACCCAATTGCAGAACATCATTGGATGACACCTGAATATTTGCCACCAGCGAAAGTAAAGTATGTTGAAACACCAACATTAAGACCGCTGCTACTGCACCCAGACTGGAGATAATGATCACCGGCGATTTATTCGACATGATCGCCAGAATCATGATCGCCGAGATAATGTGCACCAGAATCTTACCGACCTGAATGTAGCCCTTGATGGAGTGGTTTTACGTTTTGATTTGCGGGAGTAGGAGTTATTAACGATCTCCAGTACTTCGGTAAAGAACAGCGAGAGATAAATAAAGAACAGGATGCCGCAGATGGTTTTTATCGCAATCTGCAAATGTTCGGGCAAATCCGGCATAAACTGCAGCAGATAATAAACCGTGATCACCGGGATAAAGTTGGACAGTTTCTCAGAAAGACGCACATCCTTATCTAACGGTACTTGATTTTTGTGTGCGCTGAAAAACACCTTGCGCACCACTTTCACCAGTAAGAATTTACAGATTAGATGGGTTACCAGACCGGCAATCACTAACAGCAGCAGGCTAAACGGGGTAGATAACAGGGAATTGCCTTCAATAAACTTCTGGATATCACTTAAATAATTCATTTCAACCACAGGCCTGACAACGTTGGCGGGAATTCAAACATATTCCTTCTAGGGACTATAAGCGACGCGTGCGCATTCTGGGTTTCAGCTCACGAATGCGACAGCGCTTTGCGTGCTGCTTCCGCCAGAAAGTGGCTGCGGCTGCTATAACGCGCATCATGACCCACAACACGATCAATCTTCTCGATTAACAGATGAGGCATGGTGATATTGATGCGCTCGGATTTACCGAGATAGCGCGTGATATCAATCTCCACATATATCCATATTCCCGGCTGAGGAAGGTTGTTCATCCACTGGTTCGAGGGCTCTGGGATCAACAGACCTTTTTCTGCCATTAATTCGAAGTGCGTGTGTAATGCGCTGTGTGCATCGTGCAGCGTCTGCTCCGGGGTGTCACCTGCAAAATAGCACCCGGTTACATCGGGGAAAAAACCGCTTGCGGAGCCATCAGCATCGATTTCTACAAAGGCGGGAAATAGCATAATCTCTCCTGCTGGGTGATGGGGCAATTAGTGCCGATCATTTAGGTTGGCGTCTTTCAGTATCTGCAGCAGGGTGCCTTTCTTAAGGTCCTTTTGCGGATGCGGCACCGTAATAAGGTGGACGAAATCAGGATGTGAGAATTGATGATGGCTACCCTTAATTCTCTCCAGAATCCATCCGTTGCGCTTCAACAGCTTTATCAACTCTGCGCTTTTCATGGCTGTCCTTGAATGGGGATTATACACACGATACACACCTTTGCAATCTGATTGGCACGTCATCGAGCGTGGTGATGGCCACACTAGCCATCTCGTAAAGGGAGTTGAATACCGCAAAGTCTCTCTGTGCGAGTTTGTTTCACGGAAAGTGGAGAGGCTCAGCAACACATTCAGTAAAACTTTGAAACAGTTAACACTCAGGCTTTATCAACCGTGCCTTTTGACGGTGAAACCGTTATCTTCAGCGCTTCAGATTCTGGAGGTGGTATGCAGGGTGTCATCAAGTTTGTAAAAGGCTGGTTGCTGTTTTCGCTGCTGTGGGGTGTATTCATGTGGTTTATGTCATGGCAAGCACAAGGGGAAGCAATCAGCATGGTGGTGGTGAAGAGCTTGTATGCGGGGCTGATTTATCAGGCACTCATGACCATGGTGGCGCGCTACAAAGCACGGCGTACCCAAGCCTGATTGCTCACATCTGCCCACACAGCTTTGCGTGATATTGACGCTAATTTGCACTCGCTCAGGCAATCTTAGCCGACGAAATCAGAGCGGGCGGTTGAAGAGATGGGTAGCAAATTTATCGTGGCGTGGTTTTTTCTGCTGGTTTCATTCGGCAGCTGTGCACAATTACCGAATATCCCTGTGAACATCACCTTTCACCATGGTCGTCATCTGGATGTGGAAAACAACACGGCTGATGTGGCTGAAACGCCAGACGAGCATATAAAGGAACGGCAGGACGACGTAGGGCACTCTCATTCATGACGGGGCCATGATGGCCCCCGAATTCAGTTTATTTTCTTCCCAACAGAAAACCGACAATGATGCCAATACTGGCCGCTACAGCGAGACCGGTGGCGGGATTTTCACGTACCGACTTCACCACACAATCTGCGGCATCTTGCACTGCGTAGCTGGCCTGCGCAGGGTAACGACGTGCTGCGCCACGGGCTTGATGTTTACGCGAACCGGTGACCTCACCGATTTTCTCTTCTACTGCACCCGCTGCTTCATTCAATTTTGCTTCCGCTTTTCCAGTCATAATGACTCCCTGATGGTTGTGAATGTTACGTTTCAGCGTAGTCACAGAATCTCAGTGCAGCAACTGAGACTCAGACCAGGTTGTAACAGCGGTTTGCAGGATGTGGGAATTCTGTCCAGGCTTGAAGGATAACCTGCGATGGCTATCACGCCAGCCAAATGGGTCCAGGGGGAACGATGAAACGCGATGTACTGAGTGAAGATGATTACGATGAAGTGTGCCGGGTCATTGGTGATGCCGTCATTGTTCTTTCCGAATGCGGCCATGAAACCAAGCGAGCAGAGATCACGGATTTATTGCAGCGCACCCGCCATCATCGCGCCCATGATGAACGTGATGAGCAACGTATGCTGGAACATGCGATTCGTCTGGTGAAACCTTAACGTCATCACGATATTAAGATTTGCCGCGATAGGCGGGGTACCAGGTCACTAAAAAATGGCGCAGATGGTCAAAACACCATTCAGCGTCTTCAGCCTGCTGGCAGTAATAGCGAACCGTGACTTTCTCATAGCGCATATGGCGCTGATGCAGTGGCGACCAGCCCCAATCAAGCACGGCGCGGGCATAGTTCACCAAAGTGCCACTCTGCATATTGTGTTGCTTCTCCTGGCGTCCGAGATAGAGTTCAAAAGCTTGGTCGAGACTTTGCGTCTCTTCACTGCTGCCGCTGGACAGTGCAGGGCGGAAGGCAATGTCAATAAAACCGCAAACACCGTCCTCGCGCTGTTGCCAGTCACAGGCCAGCGTCATAAACACGCCATCCTGCAAATTGACCTCTTCCAGTAAGCGACGCAAATTTTCGGAATGTTCTCCCGCTGCGATCTCATCAATCCGTTCGGTTTCTACCGTAAGGTCAAAACCACACGGATTCACCGAACCATCGGCGTTAGTGGTGGCGGGGAAGGGAAACTCGATATAGCCGTTATTATCCAGACTCTTTTCCATGATGCAGGTCCGCAGCGTGAGGAAGCCTGACAATAAACCATCTCGCACTGCTAAGCACGTTTAAGGACACGTCCAGGTAATCATGGTGTTCTGATAAGGATTAATTAGCCTGAACTGCTTATCGGACAGTCGTTGGGCGGTGAATCCCTCGGAGGTGATGGCAGACGGCACATACTGGAATCGATCGCTGGAGTGCAGGGTACCGCTTTTAACGGCCACACCATCCCGCGTCACCGTGAAGGCGCTAACCAAATCGAAAATACGCGCTTCCGTATGGCCCATCGACTGCCCATAAATGGTCGACACTTCGCCGGGGCAGTCGACACCTTTCGGCGTTGAACTACAGCCAGCCAGTAAAAATAAGAGGGTAAGTAACGCCGTGATTCGCAACATGATCCTGTCCTGGTTCGTTCCCTGGTTTGCAGTGGCCCATAAATGCGCACTGATACGCTGATCATAGCAGGTCTGGCGCCGCTTCCCATTTGTCATTTGCTTAATCGTTAAGCGGTAAGAATGTAAAGGGGTGACTTTGGTAGCAGATAAACGTTATTCTTGCCAGCGTTGCGCATCAGGTAAGCAAAACAAGGGCAAATCTATGAGAGAAGAAGAAGCCAGTTTAATGATTCTTCAACACGCGATCGACAAACTAGAAGCCGACAAGAAAAAGCAGGTAATGAACTGCGTAGCGGCCCTGCAAGAAGTGATGCAACGTTTCGACTCAGAAGCAGCGGGTCTGGCATTAATGCTGGTCGCTGCGCAGGTTGCGGCAGAGTAATCCCCAAGACAAACCTTTCTTCCCACCCGTTTGCGGTGGAAAATCCATGCAATATAGCTGCGCGTCAGTCGATATCGGCTGACGCGCAGCGATTGTGCAAATTCGCATTAGTCTTTCTCCTGGTTCACTTTCCTGTGGGTTGTGCTAAACCTGAGAGTGAATCCAAAAGGAGGATGAGATGAAAAAGACACTGTTATTGATTGGTACTTTTAGCCTCGGCCTAATGCTGGCGGGTTGTGCATCTGACCATGTAATCCATACCACTGACGGGCAAACCATCGTGGCGCAAGGCAAACCGGTGGTAGATGAAGATACCGGCATGATTACTTACAAAGATATTGATGGTAAGCAACAGCAAATAAACCGTAATCAAATCAAGGATATGAATTCGGTGAACTAACGTTTTTTCCTGATTCAATCCTGACTGGCCCGCATCTGGCGGGCCATTAAACGTCACTCTGCGCCATTCTGTGTTACGCTCCTCTCCACAAAATCCCAACAAAATCATCATCTAACCGCAGTGGAGAATCCCATGAAGGCGATAGCGATTGCCGTTGGCTTAGCGGCGTGCCATATCATGCCAGCCTGGAGCGATACCGAATTTCAAATCACCTGTCCTGGACGCGCGACCATGACTGTTTCCCGTGCGGAATACGGCTTAAGCACCCTGATGTGGCCGACGCGTCACTTCCAGATAGCCGCTGGACAACAGCGCACCAGTATAAAAGGTGGGGACAAGGTGGCCATTACGCGTTTTCGTAACGGCGATCAGCTGCTTGTGAACAAGGACAATGGCGATACGTTCTTTGTCTACGCCAATAGCGATAAGCTGCTGCCGTGTAATCGCACGGAAAAACGCGATACGGAGATCCTTTCACTGGAACGCTACGACGACAGCCAACGGCCTAACTCTTAACGGTCGCCTCAGCGTTATATCAAATCAGTTGCTGCTGGCGCAGATCCAGCGGCGACTGCTCCGCCTCATCAATCGCCGCCAGCCAGCCGGGCAAGTCCACCTTTGCCCAGGAGAGATGACCGCGCGTGGTACTCATTAGCACCACATCAGGTCGCAGCGCGCGGTAAAGCTCCAGTGACTGTTGCAGCTCCATGGGATTACTTTCCGGTACCAGCACGCTGATCCAACGGTTGTAATCGCAGGTCAGGGTATCACCCACAAACAGGTAGGTTTGTCCGAGTGGCGAGTGATAGAGAAAACTGCTGCTGCCAGGTGTATGGCCCGGCGTGGGCAGCAGATGAAAATCACCAAAGTGGGCTTCCTGTTGCGTAAAGGTCTCATCAGGTTCGATGATCAGGCTGACGGCACCCAGCGAACGGCTGTGGCAATAGAGCGCGCTGTTAAAGCGCTGCTGAATCGCCACCGCGCCGGGGGCGGCTTCATGCGAGTGCGTGAGGTAATGGCGAATCACGCCACCGGCATCATTGAGAAATTCATGATCCAGCGGGTGTTCAACCCGACCAATCAGCAAGTTACCGCGCGGGTGGCGCAGCATGAAGCCATGCATCATCACATCGCTTGCGGTTTCTTCTGCGGGAAATTCCGGCGTGGAGATCCACAAATCTTCGTACAGTGGCTTCAATGTCGGTCTCCTGCGGCAAGACGTTAGCGCAATGTCGGGTGGCCGGTGAAGGCGAGTTGGGCTTCGCCATTTTCAAGCTGTAAGGTGGCGCTGGCACCCAGTGGCAGCGTGACGGTATCGGCATCGTGACCAAATGCCAAATCGCTGATCACCGGGATTTGATACTGGTCGCGGATGCGCTGCCACACGGTGGCAAAGTCGAAGCCGTTGTCATAGGCCGACAGGGCAGTACTGGTAAAACTGCCGGTAATAACTGCCTGCTGACGCGCCAAAATACCGCTTTGTTGCAGCTGAATCAGCATGCGTTCGATACGGAAAGGGTGTTCGTTGACATCTTCAATCACCAAAATCCCGCCTTCAATCTGCGGCATCCATGGTGTACCGATCAGCGAACAGATCATCGCCAGATTGCCACCCCAGAGAGTGCCTTGCCAGCGGCCCACATCAGGACTGAGGCTGCGCCAGCCTATATTGACTGTAGGTGATGTCAGCGTTTGCCAAAAGTGCGACAGGGTAAATTCAGATAATGTCTCTGCGCCGAAATTTCCCGCCAGCATCGGTCCACTGAAGGTGATCAATCCAGTTTGCGCCAGTAGGGCGAGCTGGATGGCAGTGAAATCACTGTGACCGCAGAGTGCGATCGGTTGGTTGAGTAAATGACGTTGCAGGCCAACGTAGTCAATCTGGTCAAGTAACCGTGACGCGCCATAGCCGCCGCGCACGGCAAGAACGATATCAGGCAAAGTCTCTAACACGGCCAACTGATTCATATCATTCAGACGCTGTTCATCCTCGCCGGCAAATCGCTGGAAACGGCGCGTAATTGCGGAGAGGTTTTCCAGTTGGTGGCCTTCGGCCGTTAAACGACTTACGGCGCGTTGCGCAGCATCCTGATTATGGCAATAGCCGGAAGGGGCGATCAGACGAATGGAGCGAGAGGCGAGCATAGCGTTCATCCTGATATAAAGTGGCCTGCCGATGATGGCGAAATCCGTTACTGATGTCACGACAGCACAAGGTTTTTTACTTAATTAGGATAAACGGTAATTTTGCATTGCGCTGCGCCAGGTATGATAGCTTGCGCCAATCTTATTGCGGAACCAAAAATTAGTGAAAATTCGCCTACTTATGCTATCGGCGCTGTTGCTGGCTGGCTGTGCCAGCGAGCCGGAAAAAACGGTTGTACCCGAAAAAAATACGCCGTTAACCCAGGCGCCGCCGTCGAAAGTGAATGATGCATGGTCGATGTTTACCGAAGATGCCGCCAGTCATTATGGCGTTGATGAGAAGTTAATCAGCGCCATTATTAGTGTCGAATCGGGTGGGAATCCCACTGTGACCAGCCGTTCCAATGCCGTTGGCTTGATGCAGATTAAGGCGTCGACTGCGGGCCGAGCGGTCTATCGCACTCAAGGGCGTCATGGTCAGCCAACCTCTTCTGAGCTGCGCGATCCGGCGAAGAATATTGATATTGGTGCGGCTTACCTGAAGCTGTTGCAGGACTCCGAGTTGGCAGGAATTCGCAATCCACTGACGCTGCGTTATGCCACCATTGTCTCTTATGCTAACGGGGCGGGGGCACTGCTGCGCACCTTCTCACGTAACCGTGACCGGGCTATTGCCATGATCAACGCCATGACGCCAGATGAGTTTTATCAGCACGTGCAGGATAAACATCCGGCAGCGCAGGCCCCGCGTTACTTGTGGAAAGTCACCACCGCGTACCGCACCATTGGTTAACAGGTCCTGGTGCGCATCAATGCGCACTCTACGAAAGCACACCACCCACGGTAGGGTCGCCATTCATTGCGTAATGCTTGTCGGTTAAGCGGCTGACGATAACGCAGGCTGGTGCCGCACCGGGGCTGGCGGTCCTCGCGCCGCTGACGCGGTGCCTTCACTTCACTCGTCTGCCTTAACGGACCGGTGCCGAT
>NZ_BBOC01000055.1:0-36093 GCF_001485335.1 Type-D symbiont of Plautia stali
GCCGGCCAGAAGTCGTTTTCATCAGATGCTGCCTTTTAGTAAGGGGCGCATCCTGTCCAGTGGCGGACAATGCGCCACCGGTGAGTGGAAAAATCAGTTATCAGGAGTAGCGTAAGGAGCCGTCTGACATAACGGTACGGATGCGATCAGTTACGCTTGCGACTGCACGATTAAACATCTCCCGATCTGCGGGTTTGGCCCGTATTGAGTCCAGGCGTATTACCTGATCCAGAACACGCAGTGCCTGTGAACGCCAGCTCAGACGTTCAGCATTACCTACGCAAGCATGAAAGTGGCGCAACGACTGGTCATAAAGCCACTGCACACTATCCCGGTATTGCCCCACCGGCACATACATCTTCAACGGTGGTTGCGTTTCTTTATGAAGCGTCAGCGCATTATTCAGGTCACTGATAACAGGGGTTATCAGCAGGTCACAATGTTCACTCAGCACCGCATCGAACATGCTCTGTGCCATGAAAGTTTTGAAAGAAAATTCTTTGTCTGGGATCAGCCCGTCGGCGACACCTGACCAGCCAGAATCCTTTGACGGATTACAGCCTTCAGCCCAGGCCTTCATCCACTCTCCGGGGCGTCGGTCATCGGGTATGCGGATGTAAATCCCCAGGTTCTTTTCGAGCATCAGCGGGCGCTGCATACCCAGATTTTGAGTGAGCAGCGGACGAAGTTCAGTTGATGTAAAGCGGATCATGTTCCCTCCAGTTAAGATGATGAGGAAACCTCCCCGGGAGGGAAGGTCCCTCCGGGAAGTGTCAATAAGTGAAGAACGATTCAGTCGAAGCGGTAACGCAGTCCGGCCATCTGCTGCGCCATTTGCCGTCCAGCGTGTAAGGCTTTACGGGCAGAGGCAAAATGACCGGTGCTGGCCAGCTGTTGATAGTGCCAGTCGCGTGAGCTGTAACCCGTTCTGCGCGAAATGATGGCGGTATATCCGTCATCAGACTCGATGACCTCAGCGCGGAAACTGCTGTAACCGCTGCGGTTCGTAAACCATTCTGCCTGTCGCTGCTTCATTGCCTCTGTAAGGCTGCTGAGCATGCGGGTGGTACGGGTGATGAGTATCAGCATTATACTGCTCATGGTTTTCTCCTTGATGAATACGGAGAAAACCGTCACCGCGGATGCGGGAAGGTTTTCCCCGCATGGGTTATCGCGTTTGTCTTAATGACGCCGGCTTTTAGTGTATGACTCATTCGCAATCCGGTTGAAGCTGAACCCAATGGTCCGGCTCAGTCCATCCAGCGATCTTCGCTTATGAGATTCTTTTCGTCCTGGACCGCGCGCCCGAAAAAAAACGTCCAGGCAGCGTCGTCAATTTCTCTGGCCATATTGCAAAGGCCTTCGAAGAAAGACTTCCAGGATTCAGGAATAAGATTGCGTACAGACAATGCTGCGAGGTCTTGTGCTACAGCAGCCATGTCCCAGACATAGTACGCAAAGCCATCTATGTCGGTTTGAGTGTTAAGGCCAAGGCGACGTAGAGCTGCAATGCTCTGCAAATTACCTTCAGCATTAACAAGCGCCACTTTGTGCGCAGTCAGCTCACGGGCACGAATGTGAAAGGATGGTTCAGGTAAATACTCGTTCATAAAGGATTCCTTAAAATTGAGGAACCCTGTCCCTTACGGGGACAAAAGTCCCGTCAGGGTGACAAATGATTAAATTGTTCAGGCCGTCGTGTTAATTCAGAGAGGGTAGCTCTGATAAAACATTTCGCGCAGTCGGTCTGTGGCTTCGTCCAGCGCTTTTTCCTCGCAAGCCCGGGTTATGCCCTGCTGAAAAGCTTCGTTCCAGTGTCGGCTATGGACCTCTGCGCCCATGAGGATGAGACAGTCCACCGCGTTTTCAACAAAGTCATATCTGACGTAACCGGATTGCATGGCAAAACCTGTGGAATCTGCAACCCACCTGATAAATGTCAGGTAATCGGGAAGACCGTCATCTGACATAGCAGCGTCGGCGTCGACCCTTAGTTTGTTCATTAAATGCAAATTAAGTTGAGTGAGAACATATTCCACAATGATGCTTGCCTTAGCACAAGAATCACAGCTGAGTAAGGTATTTGGAATGAACACTCGTGTGTAATGCATGGAAACGATTCCTCGAAGAAGGGAAACGTCTCATAGGGAAATTTTCCCTTATGGATAGCGAATAGGCCTTTTGCAAGCTGCCAGATGAGTACAACAAGAAAACCGAGAAGAGGTGATTAGTTGAAAGGACCTTAGCCCATAAGGGACTCTGTTTTCAAAGGTTAAACAGATTTATTACCGCTCGAAAGCGCCATCTCTCAGGTAACGATGGCATTGGCGTGTGACTACCCGAAGGCGTTCCTCTCAAATCACTGGAACATTGGCAGTTGTCGGTGTGACAACGGTTAGCAATCTAAGCGTACACAATCCGCTCATTTCCAGCAATACCACGGAGATAAATTTCTCAATAAACAGTTACTACTGCCAGTTAATAACAATTTAATGTTTGTTGAAAAAGGCAGACAGGGCGCCATGGAAAAAATTGAGAAACGCATGGTGAAGTGTGTATTCTTCACCATAGTACATGTGCGCTTCTTGTGAGCAGGCTATTTCGTAATAACCTTTTTCGAGAATAAATGTAGCTCTATCGCTCAATTTCAAAAGAAATCGCATAGTCCAGTGACAGAAAAAAGAAATACTATTCATCACTCTCAACCTTGTTATAAACACGGGCCACATAATGCCCCCTGCCATCCCCATGCCCCAGGTCCATTGATGCAAGAGCCTGCGCCTCTTCTTTACTGAAACCGTTTTTCATATGAAGATTCATCACATCGACAGAATAGGCATAACGCAAACTATGTGGTGCATATTTCCCGGTCAATCCGGCTTCGCGCACTATATTTCGGTACCGCTCGATAGCGGTATGTAATGACGGCTTATCGATCAACTTACCGTTATTTTCATTCAAATATTTCAGCGCAATACTGATTGCGGAAAGAGTAGCGTCACGATCCAACACAGTTGTGTCTCTAGGACGACCTCCTTTTGTCCCGAATACAACGCGAATTTTTTCGTTACCAGTGAGAAGCATTTTTTGCCAGGTTTTTAATGATTTCGCGGACTGAACTGTTTCTTCGGTTCTTAAACCCAGTAACCGGGACAACCTCAATGCACATGCTACACCTTCATCCTTTTGTTCTACACTCGTCAGCACCTGCCGGAAATAATTATCGGGAATGGCAACCTTTGTTCCGTCACGACTGGTTTCTGAAATACCCAGAGCCTGATTGCTCAGTTTTTCGTGAGCCGGGTCAGCCATAAACGTTTTTCCTGCAACCCGAAGCAAACCCCGGATGGCCGACATTTCATTCTGGAGAGTGCGCTTTGAAATTTCCTCAGAGAGCCGGCTTTTCATATACAACTCAATATGTCCGGTCTTTATGTTTTTTATATCTCTAATCTGGACGTTAAGCTTTAATAAACGCTCAGCAAACCTGTCCGCAATTTTCATGCGGTCAGAGACAGTCTTAAAACTTCCCCCTGCCTGTCGGGCAAGCGTTTTTAAATTCTTATTGAGTTTTGCCATAGTCAACCATCCTTTTCAAACAGGTGTCAGTGCTTTTCCGTCTGAGTGAACGGAAAAGCACTGACACCGACTGCGCTACAACTACAGACGATGAATTTCACCCCGACGGCACGGTTTAAGGTTGCGCTTCCTGCGTCTCGACAGATAACTGTGCATCGGGGCGGCGAAAAGTTGAGTTATTGCGAAGCTCCCCAGGTCTCTGACCTGCTCGCGGTTTTCACCGGGCTGAAATGAATCAGTCTGCTTCCACACACCAGTATGTCTACTGGTGTCGCCATCGATATCGTGTCGATTTTTCTCCTATTTAAATGGAGTCCTGACCCGTTTTTTATGGGTAAGACGTTTGGTTGATATTTGAACAAATAGTGAGTGATGTACGTCTTCAAGGCCCTCAAACCTTAAATTACGTGTTGGTCAGTTGGTAAAAGAGTTGTTGAAATGGCAGTGCGTCAGCTCTGCCAGTTATGCGCTGCGCGCGTCACTTGGTACTCGTTTCACTCGAACGCAAGTGACGCCGCGCTCCTCCGCTCTCAATGCAGTCGTGGAAGATGCCCAAATGTTCCAAATGGTCATACCCACGCCGCAAAGTTTGCAACCGGATTTCAGCGTCTAAACGAAAGAGAAAGCGAAGGCGAGAATCGCCATAAAGAAGATAAGGCCTTGAACAGGCATAGAAAATAAAAAGACCTTCGTCGTTTTACGACCTCCGTTTTCAAAGGTTAAACGGAGTTACCGCCCAAAGGCACCGTCTCTCAGGTCATGACGGTTTTGGCATGCAATCACCCGAAGGCGTCCCTCTCAGATTGCCGGGACATTGGCATGTTGCGTTACGCAACGGTACAACGATGGAGATATTAGATCGAAGCATGATCATTTTTCAAGAGAAGTTGAATTTTCACCCAATCAATTATAAGGAGTTCTGTAACTTCAATAAGGATATTGCTTTACCAGCAATACCCCTGAAAGTCGGAGGTTTTCTTACGCTAAATTTATATCCTTACGGTAGTCGAATCGCGAATTTTATACATCAGCGTGGCAATTTTCCCGCCTAGAAAAATGGATAACAGAACAAACCAAAGCCAACGAAAATTGCTACTTTTGGATGACTCACTAAGTTCATCCTTCTCCTTTTTCAGAATTTTTTTATTCCTTAATAACGATGAAAAAACACATTCACTCGCTATTGCAACTTCTCCGCTCGCGACATGTCTGTATTGGTCCTCAATGATAGCATCGCAGTAATTACTTGGTGTCTCTTGACATAGTCTTGATGAAGGTGCTAATTGAATCACTCCTTGTCCAAGCTTCTTCTCAGGACACGTATGCATATTATATTCATTTAACTCTTCTCGTATTTTCTCAGCCTTAGAATCTGACATGCCGTAAGTCTTATATAATCCACCCACAGTATCAGGTGTGAATTGCAAAAAAACAGAAGGAAGCTGATAAGTATAATCGTTAAGCTTCCCCTGAATATCAGATGCCCACTGGCAGGAAAGTGCATTCTTAACAACACCGCTTTTGCACCGTTCATCATAGTATTCTACCTGCTTCAAGAGATAGGCATTCGATGAATTTATAACCCTGCTGGTTTCCTGATAAGCGGACTGGATTGAACTAACCTCTTTATCATGAACCCAGAATATCCCGTTTGCTGCGGCAGTCAGGATAAGAAAAATATCAAATACCGTTCTGAAACGTTCTCCTGCACGAAAATAAGCCTGAATCAGTATCAGAACAGCCCAACCTGTAATTATTCCCGTGATAACCAAGCAGCTCATGCCCACCGGGCTACCCACCTCTCCAGCCCCACCAATATTATAATTGTAAGGAAACCATCTTATAGATGGAAAATAATCTGACATCGCAAGCAGGCCGGGTAATATCAAAATAATGGCACAAATAATAACTCCGGTTTTTTTCCGTAATACATATGCAGCGGTTAGAAGAAGAATGATAATAAAGACCATGCTACCAATTATCACTGGCAGCATATTCCTGGCTTGTTCATCAGGTGTAAATATCATTGTCGCAAAAGAGCTCACGCTATTGTTTTCGTATCGTATTGTTGAGACTAATCCTATGCCATCGAGCGTTTGAAGTATGCTATATGCCGCGCTAAAACAGAAAAGAATGTATGGGGCAAGAAATTTAATAAGCACATTAATCCCTTGTTTGCTGGGTCCAAAAACATGAAAACATAAAAACCGTTAAACATTAATGCAAGTGATTTCTCATCCTTTTCGCATGCATACGAGGCAATCCGTTCGTTTATATTGGGCCTCAACTGCCAAAGGTGTACAAAAAGTTGCCAACACATCCACTTTCAAGTAACCTGGTCACATAAGAAAACCATCAGTAACATATAGCGGATGTGCTTACTGACAACTTGCGGGTAACGATATGAATGGAAACGGTTTTGACCCAAAAGATGTAGCGGAGATTTGCTCTCGGAAAAAGAGTAAATTTAGGATGAAAAAGGAAGATTTCAAAGAATTGGGACGTAATGTTTTGCTGGGTTCTGTTGATATTGCTGCCGGTGGATTGGCGACCACAGGTTTAATAGCATCTTCATTTGCAACAAGAAGTAGTGTTAAGGATAGCTCGAAAAATTGTAATGGCTGGGAACACGGTGCTGAGGGGTGGGGAAATTATGTGAATGGTGAGAAATTGCATTATCAGGAAGATGAATAGAGCTGAACGGTTTGAGTCCGTCCAGCTTTTTGACTAATCCTCACTATCCTTTATTTAACAGATTAATGGCTGCTGCTTGTGCTTTTTTACCAGCTTCTTCTCCAGCTTGTTTTGATTGAATCGAGCCTTTCTCAATTGCTGACGACACCGCAGCACCGAGTTGCACACCGACCCAACCTAGCATACCCATCCAGAATGCAGGAAAAACTACATACATCATTCCCAGCACTAGGTTCATAATCCAGCCGTCATTAGTTGAGCTGACAAAATCAGCCAGTGGAACAGAGCTGCCTGTAAGTCCTTGCGCCGACATATTGTCATAAAGAATGTTGATCAGCCTATCATCTAGCCAGCCCGCAAGCTCCCACCAAAACGTTATAAATTGCAGGGCAAACAGCGCAAAAGATATGGTCACCACCGTTTTTGGCTCATAGGCACTGAACATCATCAGCACTGGAATCACCGTGATAATCATCATCTGCAGCAACGCCTGTATCATCGGCAGGGCCTGTTTCAGCGCATCAAAGCCCGGTAGCGCCTCTGCCTGCTTGAGACCAAGCCCAATGGTCGATGTCAGCCGAGTCACGTTACCGACCACACCAGTAACATTATCAGCGCTGCTAACAGCATACGTCGTTCCGTCACCTGACAGACCTGCGTTTCGCGGACTTACCAGCCAGCGCAGAGCAACCTCCTCCCACTGAGCTCCCGGAAATGAACGCTGTATCTCCTTATGCGTATTGTCGCTAAAGCTTGCCAGCACGCGCGTGCGCAGCCCGGATGAACCATCGGACCACCACGTTTTACAGGTGGGGTAACCTCCCTGACCGGTGTCAGGATAGCCACTGTCGCGCGTGTTGTCATAGGGCCACTGGCTTCTCGGGGTGGTAGCGGTGTAGTAATCATAATATCCCGACGTATTCAGGAAGTAGTCGCTGCCTATCCAGCCTACCGAGTTAATGGTGGCATCGCTGAGCTGGGTGTTGCTGTTTTTGAGTCGGAAATATGCCCGGGAGTAGCACTGGTCGGCAAAATCCTGCACCTCCTGCAGCAATACAGGGTCACGCAGCTTGGTGTTCTGCACGTCAAAGCGCATCTGGCGCAGCTGTGTGCCGCAGGGGATAGACGCAATCATCGCCTGTGTGGTCCCCTTAGACATCATATGCAGCAGATACCACCATATGGGTACCTGAGCGGTACGTCCGTCAAAGTCGTTAACCAGTCCGCTGTAACCGGAGTTTTGCGGCGTCGGCACGCTGATGCCACACTGCTTTGCTCTCGAACTGTCGAACTTAATGGTGCTGATATCAACCGGCAGGAGTGGAATACAGCAGAACAGCATCACCACGAACGAGACGTAAATAGCGTGCTCGATGCGCGGCATAGCAAGAAGCCCCTTGTTCCCCTCATCCGCACCTTCCTCACGCACCTTAAGCCAGACGCCAAGCACTTTAAACACCAGCGGCAGGGCAAACAGCCCCGTGCTGCTGAGGATGGTCCACATGGCGTTATTCATCACCCAGCCAAAGAGGACCAGAAAGTATTCCAGATAACTGTTTGCAGTCATGGTCTTTTCCTTATGCCGTGCCGGTCCAGGCCACGCACTCTGTGGCCAGAATAAACAATACGCCGAGCAACTCGGTGCGCGGCAGGCGCGCACGGACTTCCGGCCAGCGCCTCAGCAGTTGTGGGCGTACCTTCATGAGCCAGACTCCTGCGATACCGACATACATCATCAGTCGCCAGGCAAACAACGCCCAGCGGCTGTCATGCAGCCAGCGACGGGTCAGGTGGCCATCCGGGTCGTAAGCCATAAATACGGAAGCCAGGGCAAACATACCTGCAGTAATCAGAACCAGGACGGATACCATCATAATGAAACGGCCTGTGCGGCCGCGGAACCAGGTGCGTTTCATGTCAGTTTGCTCCGGAAGACTGCGTCTGGTTCATCTGGCCAAAGCCCTGGTCCTGGTTGCCGGACTTCTGCTGCAGCTGGTTGTCCTGGTTACGGGTACCCTGACGCGCGAGCGTGGTCAGCAGGCTGTTGTTGCTGATGGACTTGCGAAGCTCCATTTCATTACGCAGGGCATTCAGTTCCCGATCGAGCGCATCAATACGACGGTCACCTTCGGCAATCGCCTCTGGCTGTTCCGCTGCGTTGGGCTCAGATTCGCCCGTGGTCAGCATGCGTCGCATGGTCAGCGCGGTTTCCACGGTGTCAGCCATCGCCAGCTCACCGGCCAGTCGCTGAACCAGCGCGACCTTGTCCGGGTCATCGCGCAGCGACTGGATGACGCCGCGCGTCACGACAAGACTGCCGGTTTTAAGGGCTGCGAGGTTATCAGCCGTTGGCTGCAGTTCTCCGCCGACCAGCTTGCCGAGCTGCTCAAGATTGTCTTTGGTGGCATCTTCCAGCACCGGCGAGAACCCTGTACCGGCAAGCGTGCTCCCAGGCTGATTGTCTGAACCGCCGCTGGTGCACTCGCTGGTCTCACGGCAGGTGCGAATGGAACGGTCGCCCAGTACTTTAACCACCGCTGTGGCGGCCGCATCAGACGTTGGCCATCGCTGACATACGGTGCCACTGCAGCCCGATGTGCTCACGCTGCTGTTGCTCGTGACCGGCAGGCTGTTCATCATGTTGTATCCTGCCTTCGCGAGGTCCCGCGTCGGCTGAATGGCCTGCTGGCCTTTTCCGCCGCGTTTCTGACCTCCGACCCAGGTCACCCCCTCTTCACCGGTTGCTTTCTGCAGTTTCTGATCGCTGGAGACGGCATCACCGCCGCTGGAGGCGACAATATCCTTGTACTCTTCGGAGACCGCGGCCTGTTGCCACTTACTCCCCAGCGTATAATCGGCAAGCTTCTTCGACATGTTCTGGCAGTTGAGCTGGGCTTTATCAAAACTGAGTCCCGCCTGCAAAACGCCGTTGGTGAGCATCTCATACAGTCCCGGATTCGCCCGCTGGATGGCCATTGCCGGCATGCTCATGACCGCGCCGGTTGCGCCCTGAATAACGTTACCCATCAGGTCCTTAAAACCACTTGTAACCCCGTTGAGCTGATTGCCCACGGTGGTTTTCAGGTCAAAGTTGCCGCACATGAGGTCGCTGCTCCAGCCACCGTTCAGACCTAAACGTGACATGTTGCTGCGGCTTGGTGGCGGGGAAATGACCGATCCGCCCCCGATCGAATAGAACAAACCATCATTGATGGCGCCGCTGACCGAAGCGCCCCCTGATGACAGCGATGTATCGACTGCCAGCGCCGGCATGGAGATAAGAGAAAAAAGCGTGCACGCCGCCACCAGGCGGAGTACAACCCGTGTCTGCTGTTGTTTCATAGGTTTATCCTCAGGAGAAATCGGTGCTGTAAAGGAAGGTCTGGCCACGGCGCTTGCAACAGCTGTAAGGTTGCCAGAGTGCCCAGGCGTAGTTGCCGTCTTCAGCAATCTGGCCCCCGGTGTCCGGAAATACCGCGCAGCTCTGCGAGAGCTGAGGAGAAAGTCGCTGCCACTTGTGATTTTTGGTTCCCGTGTTTTCCTGCACCGGATCGGGTGGCCAGTAGCCTGGTGAACGCTGGCCAGTTAGCGCACTGTAGACGTGAAGCTGACCTTCACGGGTGATGATATCGGCCACGCGCTGAACCACGATTGCCGCGGATTTGTAGCTGTCGGTTTGCGTGACAAAGCCGCCACGCGGGTAAACGTTGCCCCACATCGTCCCGGATGTCGTACTGCCAATTTCACGCTGCCCCTTGATTAGGGCTTCCGGATAGAAGGATTCAGGTACGCCGGTGCGCCAGGCGAGCGCATCGAGAGCGCTCGTAAAATACGGCATAAAGGGTGTGGCGGCGCTGTCACATGAGTAGCCCGACACCATACCACCGATGAGTTTTGTCGCCGGATGACCGTATGCATCGCCATAGTAAAAGTGCAGGTTCTGCTTGCGCTCGCCGGGCGCCTTCATTTCCTGGCGGCCGCCACCGGTCGGCACACCGGCCGCGCCGCCCAGAAGGGCGCTTTCGGCGCCGTCTGCCAGGCTGCTGACGGCAGACATTTCGGTCCAGGGATTGGCGCCGGGGCTCAGATAGGCCGACACCACGGCCTCAGGGATATAATGCGTCACCTTGACGGATGTCTTCACCGAGCAGCCGAACGGCGTGCAGAAAAGCCAGTAGCAGATACCGCTGATGCGCCAGCTGATGCAGTCCTGACTGGCGGCGCTGGAGAGCAGGCTGGCAGTATCGACACTGGCCATCGTGCCCGTGCAGGCCAGCAATGTGGCCAGCGCCAGACGGCGTGGGCGGGAGAATGACATTTTCACTGGGCTTTCTCCTTCCAGGCATTGAGCTGCTGCGTGGCTGTACCGACGTCGGTGGTACCGTACACGACCCACCTGTCGTCAAACACCACGGCAGGGTACTTTTCCAGCCCCAGTGTCCAGGCGTGCGTGAGGCCGACGTAAGCGCCTGACAGTTCCTGCTGACGCTGCTGAAAGGCCTGTGAGCTGACGATCGCGCGCGCCTGCTGCTCAGCCTGCGCTGGATCTGACGGCAGGGGCCCAAACATCTGCGCCTGAAGCCTGTCGGGCGCATCGAGCAGAACGACGGTGACCTCTGGCCCGGGATTGCCCGCGAGCGGGTGGGCGCTGTCGGTGTAAATAACGGTACCGGCGCATGCACCGGCGGAAAGGAATAACGCTGTGAAGCAGCTGACGTTTAATTTCATGGAGAACACTCCCTGAGTGAATAACCCGCTCAGGGTGCGTTCAATATCGGGGCGGGTCAGTAATTAACTCTGAGCCCGTTACTGATATTTTTTCGCCACAACGTCTGGTTGACATAACGGGAAAAGTGCACCGATATGTCAGGTGACAAACCGGGGGTTATGCACCGTTTCATTTCAGGCACTACCACTGTTTTTGCGCCACTCAAGGTAGTCCAACTCCTTCATAAATCCGGCCGCAGCGGCGTTACGCTCGATGCTCCACCGCGTTTCACCTTCGTGAAGGAAAGGAAGCCAGTCAGAAGGGACAGGACTTTCACTGGAGGGTCCAGTTCCATATTCATAAAGGTCTTCCGTTTCAGTACAGTCCGGGGTAAATCTGGCGTACCAGAGGTCACTGTTTTCCCATGCCTGCATTCCCCAGGCAGCGAGTGCCTCTTCATCGGAATCGGTCGCACAGGCCAGGAACTGAACGACCCAGTCAGTTAAAGCGTCTTGCGTTGCCCCGGGCAAAAGCGACAAATAATGCTTTTTACACGCATCCAGCCACTGCTGCTCTGCGGAATCCTGCTGCTCATCCGTCAGCATATCGGATGCGTTCTCCTCAGATGAATACCATTCTTCCAGAGCCTGCTGCTCCCGCAACCGCTGAGCCTGGTTTTCACGGGTCTGCTCAATACCGGTGGCCACAACGCTGTTCCAGTCAGTTTCAGCCGGAGCTGCCTGGGCCGAACCGTTCAGCAGCTGATTAAGCAGACTGAGCCGGGAAATATCTTCCGGCTCTGACGGTGCGTTGACAGCGTCTTCAATGCCTTCGCGGCTGATTACGCCGGGCAGGCCCTTTTTCTCCCTCCCGGTGCTGGCCCGCTCTGTCAGATAAAGCTCTCGCCAGGCCGTCCCGGTCGCGCGTTTACCCTCACCCTCCAGACTCGTGGTGTATTTCATCAGCCAGACATGAATGTAACGCTGGCGATCGGGCGCGCACAGGATGCTGATATCATGAAAGCGCTGATAAAAAGCCTCGTCGTGGCCACAGTCCATGCTGTCACCTTCGTGTGCCACCTCATGCTCCGTCAGGCTGAACAGGAGACTGGCGGTCTGTAGCGCGTCGGATTTAAGCCGGCGCACAATATCGATGTTATAGGCAATATAAGTATCTCCGTCCGTCCACGCATCGGCAGACGTAGACTCACCCAGCAGGATCTGAAAACGTTTGCCGCCATAAGATCGTGACTGATAGCCAGACTCGCCCCCCGAGCACACGGCGGCATACTGGGCCAGGCACCAGCGCAGTGCTGTCCAGGCCCGACGCGTTTCCTTATCAAGCTGTTTTTCGCTGACCATCTGCGTGCGATCGATAAAGTTGGCGCTGAGGGTGTCAAAATCAACCAGCGCCAGGTCGGTCTGCCAGCCGGCACCCCATCGCTGTTGCCCGGGTAACTGTTCACGGAACGCCAGCAGGTTTGCGCGTACGCGGCTCAGGCATTCCATGAACTCATCCGGTTCAAAGCAGCCGAAGCGGGCGAGTGTGACGGGGTGCACTACGGGCGCGATACCGGCCCGGGCAATAATTTCCCCGCGCGGAACATCGCGTGCATACCGTGCGAGGGTAAAACAATTTTTGTCCGTTGCCGCCGGATAATAGCGGCATTTACGGATGAAATGCTCGAGCGTGACGTGGCGTTTTCCGGGCAGGAGGGTGATGACCTCCTCACCGTTCATTAGCTTCTGGAGATCCCCCTCTCCTGCGAGCAGCGCGCGCGCCGTTTTCTCCCGTCGCGCTTCTGTTTTACGGTGCTTTCCCTGATTGTCTGAGAAATCGGCGGCAAGCTCGCCAAAACGGGCGGCAACGACTTTCCAGACAGGGCAGGTCTTGCGGAGGATTTCAGTCCGCGAGACGTTCAGCGCAAGAGGCTTTTTGCTGACGATGAGGCCGCCGGTACCCCAGATATGGCCAGGGTCGTGACGCACCAGAACACCCTGATTGTAAATCGACAGAGCGCCGTCTTCCCGGAGACGATACCAGGCCACATCGTCCTCCGCGTCCCATGTCTCTTTAGCCGGCTGGCGTGATATCAGCGTACCATTGAGGCATACCGAGACGGGGGTATAGCGCACCAGGTCGCGTATTTCCTGAATGCACGACATGCGCTCCTGGCTGCTCAGCGGTTCATACCACTCCCCGCGGATACAGCAACCCGGCTCAACCTCCGCAATTTCCTCCAGGTCGTAGTGATATCCCATTACACGGGTATCAACCGACATCTGCCAGCGCTGCGATCGCCAGACTGTGCGGGCATGCGCCATAATCTGGCCGCGGCCCAGACGAAAGCGACCATAGGTCGCATCCCCTTCCTGATGCGGCGTGCCAAAACGGCCAAAATAGCGCTTAACGTCATCATATGAAGTAAATCCGCGACCGTCATCGCGGCAAGAGAAGCCCTCCTGGGTAATATCGACAGTGACGGCGCCGGCGGCGGCATCCACGCTGTTCATGATCAATTCGATAACAGCTTTACCGATCGAACCGGCCTGACTGTAGATAATGTGATGAATAATCTGCGGATCGAGTTCAAAGGGATAGCGCATTAACAGACTCCTTTTTATGAACAAATGTCCATTTTCTGGTAATGCGCGCAGGGTAAAATAAAGAACTGTGATTGCCATTGTGAAAGAATAGATGGCACTGTTCAGACATGAGTCATGCCGGTGGAGAAAAATGGAACTGAAAGACACGATTGCTGAATCGCTGGAAAGCAGGGGCTTATGGCGACGTGCAGCCTATCGCTGGCTGATCGTGCTGGATGATATTACTGACGATGCCGTACGCGAGGCCATCATCCGCCGCAGAGAGCGCTGTCTGGGCCACGCCGCCAATCTGTCACCTGACGGTCGGAGAAGCGAAACACGGCGTCTTTATAAGATCCAGAGTCGTTACAATGATGGATACTGACGTTGGTAACAATTGTAGACACTTGGCTAACAAGTCTTGGATTTTTTGGTCTGCAGCATGGAGACCAGACTCGACATTTTGAAGTCTGACTTAAAAATTAGCTGACAAAAAAATTTCTGAGACAAAGACTCTTGGATGCTTATGCGATATTATCATCAAAAGGGCTGAATATATTTAAGAAATTTAGACTGAAAATTAAGAGATAAAAATGCAATTTTTAAAAGACTTAATATCGAGCTTTTACAAAAATATTGATGCTAGGGTTAATAGCCCAATCTTGGGTACTTTAAGTGCTGTGTTTGTTATTTTACACTGGGATAAGTTTACTTTATTATTTTTAGGTTCTGGGACAATCGATGCAAGAGTAGAAAATTTCAAATTATTCCTAAATGAAATAACTGCATTTGACTATTTTCTGCTTACTGTCTTGATGCTCGCATATTTATTTGCATTGCCCGTGGCTAATTATCTCATTGAGTTACTATTAGGTGCGATTGAGCAAGTTAGATACCGTTTTAGCATTAATCAAAAGGTAGATAGAGAGAAGGAAAGAGCAAGACTCATCAATTCAAAGTATAAAGCAGAACATGAGAGCGAAATTGCAGCTCAAGAGATTATAGAGGAGATTGCATTTAGCAATGAAAAAATCGAGCAACAAAAACTATTAACTGAAGATATTAGGCAACGATCAAAATCTGCTCATGAAATTATTCAAAGCATGCTTGAGAAATCAAAAAAATTAAACTAGATCTGGATTTTTCCGTAAAGAAGAATCAGGAAATAGAAATAAAGCTTCAAAGAGATATTATGGTTAAAGATAGAGAGAAATTGAGCTATGATAAGCTAAAATATCAGGTTGATGAAAAAAGAAACTTTCCCAAATCTCCTCAGCCTTCTATTTAGTTAATGAGCTTGATTTACTCTTAAAAGCGGATTCTATTAAAATATCACTTTCAGGCCTAGGCTCGATAATATCTAATTTTTTTGGTTATACATCTTTCAGCAATCTTCTTGAAGATGAGAGTTTTGATATGGAATCTTTAGAGGCAGTAGATTATATCATTTACTCCGAGGATTTGATATCCAATATAACATCAGTGATTGAAGAAGAAAATCTTGATGAAGATATTGAGAGCTATACGTTTTTTGAATTTTTACAAACCATACTCGAAGATCGATTTGGCATAAAAATACTTACAATAGAAGAGGTTAGTGAGAAAATCCGAGACGAACTAGGTGAGAGGGGAGCTTACGACTTGATAAATCATGATGAAGTCAGTAGTAGCATAGCAGAAACCAACGCCTATTTTGACTATGTCGAAGATTTACACATTTTATCTTTTGAACTTACTGAAGAATCGCTTAATGTTAATTTCGAGTGCGTGCTGTCTGGAACCACTCATGAAGATAAACCTTATTGCGGTGATGAAATAGACATTAACTTCACAACCAAAAGTGAAGTAATATTGGGTAAATATGCAGTAGGGGGATCAGAAATTGAAGATATTCAAAGTTCTGTTAAAGACTATCATGAAGATGATTACGATCCTGAAGAGCACATAGGTGCAGTGGATGAAAATTCAAATGAGTTTTGAATAAAACATCACCATGGTAGATTATAAAAACTCATTTTCAACCGTAAAAGGGTAATGTCAAATATTTCAAAGAACCAGAAAATAATTGCAGTTCAATTTATTCAGGCCCAATTTGCACCACCTTTTGTTTAATGAATGGAGACTGAAATTAAAAAGAGTACTTAAGAGATAGTACCTCTTACTTACTCCTGAGTGAAGATATAAACGTATAGAGACAAATTTTGATAGCGAACAGTTAAACATGGGAAGAAACAAGCATGTTTTATGACAAAGGAGAATTAATTAATATCCAGATAACTAAACACGGGCTCTTTGCCGCCCGGACCCGCAGCCTGCCTGGCTGCCAGACAGCAAAAGTCGCTGTCTGGCCGTCAGGCAGGGCCAGTTTAATTACATACTACTCCGCCTGTTACCCTGTCTATCTCCTTCAATACCCACAGCATGTCGGTGGCATCCGGAACGCAGATATTCCAGCGCAGGCTGGCTCCGTACTCCGCCTCATTGGGCCATAGCGTATTTCCCGTAACGGTGATCAGAATATCGAGCGTTTTCTCATGAGCATCAGCCAGATGAACCGCTACACAACTGCGGCGGCCTACCCGGTGGGGATACACCGAGAGCAGTACGGGTTTGTCCAGGCGGTTAATGATTTCCCGCTGCAGCAAATCCAGCGACACGCTGTCAGCCTGCCCGATTGAAGCCATCCCCTGAGGCGGAACGTTAAAAATGACAGACGCGATCAGAGCCTTGTCCGGTACGACCATTGGCGGTGCCATAGTCAGTTTTTTCATGAATTCCCCTGTCAAATACTCAGTCCGCGATTTTCATCAAGTCGGCGCGCAACATGAAACGCAGCCTCAAGTTCACTGCAACTTAATTCGTTCATTATTTGCCGTCTTTCGGCTTTTTCCGGTTTTTCAGTCATCCCTAAAGCCAGATACAGACTGGGCGGAACTGCACGGAACAGGGCCTGGACTTTTTCTGAAAGAATGACCCCTTCGGTATATTTTCGTGGCACCTTGGTGGCAGAGAGCAGCATGACACGCTGTTCATCCGTCAGCGTCTTGAAACGGGCAATCTGCTCCACTTCCTGCGGAGGCATTACCAGACATATCCACCACTCTGCCATGTTCAGCATTTTTTTAGCCGTGTCCGGGAAATCCTCAAGGTTCTGAGTGAATATCCAGAGCCATGTCCCCAGCTTTCGCCACATTTTGGCAATTTTGGTGGCATAGGGACCCAGCAGCGGGTTCGTGGTCACAATATGTCCCTCATCGATGGGTACAATGATATCCCTGTCGCTGTACTGGTCGCGCTCGGCGATATTGTTGATGGTGTTCAGCAGGGAAATAACGGCTACCGCCATTTGTGCTTCATAGCCCTCACGGGCCAGCGTACCCAGGTCAACGATTGTCACATCCGCCTCTGGCCATGGGGTGCCGGGACGGTTGAAGAGTTCACCTTCAAATCCTTCCGTGAACATCCGCAGCGCCTCTGACATCTCCTCTGCGCGGGAGCGACGTGCAGCGGTGCGTTTTTCGCGGCCGTCTTCACCGTGGCTAATGTCCCGGGCAATATTCTGCAGTGCAAACATCAGGTCTTCAGGCAGCATCTGCCGGTCTTCATCATACGCGGTTCTGGCCGCAATCATGATGGCCTCACGGATCATGCCGCGGTCTGCGCGCGTTAACCTGGATTCTTCAGCAGCTTCTCCACCGGTAATCATCAGCCGGGCGGCAATTTCCATCTCTCCCAGCACATCCCGCTCTTCATCTTTATCTTCATCATCAATATCAGGAAGCGCGTCTTCACTGATGATGAGCGCGTCCGGTTTCACCTGCATCAGCAGATGAGAATCTCCGAACGGCGCAAGCGAGATGACTTTTCCGGGCTTGATGCTCACCCGGTGAACGCTGAGGCCGAGAGACGCGCAGTAATCACCAAAAAGTCCGAAGCTGTTGCCCGCTTCAATCAGAAAAATACGGGGGCGATAAATGGCCATCATCTGCGCAAGCTTAACAAGTGCCGTTGCAGACTTACCTGCACCGGTGGGCCCGAACAGCATCAGGTGGGCATTCTGCGTACGATCATTCCTGTTCAGTGGGTCGACCGAAAGCGGTCCGCCTCCCCGGTTAAAGAACGTGAAGCCGGGGTTGCCGGTGCCGGTATCTCGTCCATACACCGGTACCAGACAGGCAAAATGCTGCACAAACATCAGCCGGGTATACCAGTTGTGACGGTCCTGCGCCGGATTGAAGCACATGGGTAAGGCGCGCATATAGGTACTCAACGGACCGATATCATGCTCAGGGTTTACCGGTTCCAGCCCGCAGTTGAGCAGCTTACTGCTGAGATCGAGATAGCGCCGATCAAGTGAAGGCAGATCCCGCGCTTTGATAAGCAGCGTAACGGCGGCGCGATAAAGCTTATGTTTATTGCCCAGGTAGGTACGTGCCGTGGCGGCGTCTTCACGCGCGCGAAGGGAATCCACGTTTTCACCCATTGAATCGCGGCTCAGGCGGGCAAATGTCTCCTCCAGTTTATCCTGCGGATGGATCACCAGAGTCAGGGTCAGCACCGTCCCCTCCGGCAGCAGATCCATGATGGCATTGATATTATCACCACGTTTTACCTCTCCGGTCAGATGTCCGGTGTAAGGGGCGTTGCGCAGTCTGGCAACGGGGACGGCCTTGTGCGCCACATCATCGAACCACCATACGCCTTTCTCCCCGTCGCTGCGGGGGCGGGTAAACCACAGGCTTTCACTGAAATCATTTAGCAACGGCAGCTCGCCGGGCGCATCGTCGGTGTGTTTTGCGCAGCGGTACAGCGTGGCCTTGTCTACCCATTTCGGATCCGGATTGAACCAGCGCAGTAGCCAGCTGTGGATCTGCTCTCCATTCTGACGCTGACACCGAATTCCGGCGCCACTCAGTGAGGAAGTCAGTCGATCGCATACCTGTTTGAGCAGTACTTCAGGCGCCATCGGGTCACGGTATGGAGATTCAACCCAGCGGTAGATCACCATTCGGGTTCGCCTGATCTGACCGCGCCAGGGCGCACCGGTCACCGCATCATCTACGAAGAGTCCCTTTTCACTGGCCACGTTCTGCAAATGACGGGCCTGCTCGCTGAGCCAGGCTTCCGTAAATGCGGTTCCCTGCGCACCAGGTTTGATATAACCCCGGATATTATCCATGTAGGCAGTCAAATCTGATTCATCCTGGCAATAGAACTGTACTACCCACTGATGGGCATCCAGCTCCGGGAGACTGTCCTGCAGGGCGTTTTCCACCACGTCGCGAATTTCGTCGAGTCGCGAATCCGGACGCCCCTCGGTTCCGACCGGAATGATTTCGTAAACGGCGCCTACCGAAACGCCGTCATCGAGGAGGATGCACTCGTGCGCCGGGAGATATTCTCCCCATGGGATGTGATCGATAATGGACGGGGCTGTACTGTACAGGGTCGCTTCATCACGGCGGGTCAGACGTCCTTCGCGGGTCAGCGGCTCATGTCCGTTAACAGAAAACGGGCCGTCACCGTACTGGTGCGGTGCCTCAGCTTCCGCCCTGCGACGGAAAAGTGAAAAAGCCATTACAAATCCTCCGTGCGCTCGCCGGGCAACGCGTACTGTACCTGGCTGTAAAAAGGAAAGACGGTGCTGTAACCGGGCACCGGCGTATTGCCCTCAGCGAGATGCGGGAAGACGTACATCACCATGTCGGGATTAGGAAGGCGAGGAAACGTCTGCTGGATTTCGTTTTCCTGCGTGCGGCTGTAACTTTCACGAGTCTGCTGAGCGATCGTCCGCTCAGAGTCCGTCACGGGCCGGCGCAGGGTGGTACGACTTTCTCCCGTGGCGTGGGAGGCGGAGGCGCCATCGTTCCACAGCTCGAGCATAGAGCTGTCACCGGGCGGCAGCATCTCATCCTTTGACGTGCTGCAGCCGGCCAGCAGAAGGGGCAGCAAAAATATCAGAGGTAACATACGGTGGTATTTAGCGGTTTGCATGGTCTTCCTCCGTTGTTTCAGCCCCGGTTATCACAGCAGACACCTGCATCACCCGTCCATCCGGAAGGGAATAACGCACATCTTTGCGTTCCCGTGCCAGTTTCTGACCTACCGCGAAAATGGCGCAGTCCGTCACATCGTGGTGAATCCCCTCCCACTTTCCGTTGTCTTTGCGGACAAAGCCCGCATAAAGTCTTCCACCGAGTGGGGTATACCCCACCCTGTATTCTAAATGGGTGTTTTGCATTGAATTCCCCGTCAGTCCATTCCTGTGCCATTACCGGCAAGGCTGAAGTCATATTTAACCTTGCGGCCTTTTTCTTCATAATCGATGGCCAGCTGGCGCGTGATATGTAAAGCGACCTTCTGACCAGGTGGGACATAGATGGCGTCGAAGGTCTGTCCGTAGCGGGCTTTAACCCAGTCGATCGTTTCCCTCATACCGCCTGAGAGCGCTTTGCCCAGCACGGCCTGACCGGCATCACCGGTGAGAGACGAAGTCACGCCACCGTAGGCGTTGGTCTGGGTGGTATTCTGGTTCTGCGCAAATGCGTCACCCGCAGCTCCCGCGGCGGCAAGCCCTGCGATGGTCGGCAGGTAGGTTGAGGCGTTGCTTTTACGCGTACCGGAGATGCATGGAATGCCGTTATCGTCTGAAAGCCATCCGATGCTGCTGTTATTGCCGTTCGCATTACCACTGTTCTGGGTGCCGCCACTGTTCTGGCCATCGGGAGAAGGCAGCGTTCTGACGGTACCGTCGGTAAAGACAAACGTAATGCTGGTAATGGAGCCGCGCACGCAGGACAGCGTCCAGTCACCAGTGGCGGTCCCGGATACAATAGCGCCCTGCACGTCGGGCAGTTCGATGCCATTAGCCGTCAGGTTGTCTTTACCAATCATGACTTTAAAGGGATAGGGATCCGTGACTTTGCCATCAATCGGAATACGCCCCAGGAGTGCTGTCATCGCGCGGCTCCCGACCAGCGTTGAGTTCTCCGGTAGCGTATAGACTGGATCGGTGGCCTTTTGTGCATCAGTGAGTTGAGTCTGCACCGCTGCGGCAGTATTGCCGGCAGCCTGTTTTCCCGCCTGACCCACATCACCAAACGATGTGGCAAACGAGAAACCCGTTGCGTTATTTTTATTGGTTTCAGTTACTGCCTTTCCGCTGGCATCAACGGCAATACCGTCTTTAGGTTCTACCCACTGCAAACCGTCTGGAGAAGGGGTGCTTGCGGCACCGGGATTGAGTCCATTGTCGTAACCCAGCCCTATCGGTATGTCACCGCCCGGACCGCTGCTTTTTGCACCTGCATTTGTACCGGCCCCACCGTCCTGCAGCTGATCCATGAGCTTCTTAACCTGCGTACCGAGATCGTTAACCTGCGCGCTGAGCTGAAGGCGCTTCTGTGCCTCTTCAGCGCGAACATTGCTGACAACCTGATTAATTTGCGCATCAACGTTGCCGTTAGTGGTTTTGAGCGCCTTGTTTTCGTCACTGAGTTTTTTATTGTCATCAGCAAGTGTGTCCAGGCGATCCTGTACTTTACGGAAGTTGCCCACCACCGTGCGCAGCGTATCCTGCGGCGTATCACCTTCAATACCGAGCGTTTTAAGGTCTTCTGGTGACAGGTCTTTCAGTGCAGCATTCGTTGGTGCGTGTGAACCGGTGGAGGGCTGGCCACCGCCTGAGCAGGATTTCACGCCGACGACAATGGCGCTGGCCAGCACCACCGGCACAGCGACCCTGACAATGAGATTAGAGGAAGGTGCTTTCATTATTTTTCTCTCCGCTTACCGCCGTCAGCAGGCTGCAGTGACGGCGGTTCGGCGATAAAGGCTCCCTCCGGACGCCCGGACGTTACCAGATAAAGCACCGTGGTATCCTCTGGCGTGCCTGCACGCCCCAGCCAGCGGTGCTGGAAGGCCGCCGTCATGAACTGGCCCTCAAGCGCACGCGGATCGAGGATGACCTTGCCCGGTGAACGATTACGCACCTGCAGGGCAATGACGCTACTGCCCTGAAGGCTCCAGGCTGCCATTGGCGTGACGGAAACGGGCTCAGAGGGCATGAGCGTAGTAATGGACGACGGCAGTTTGAGGGATACCGGACTGATACCCGGCACTGCTTCTACCGTGCGCAGCGGACCATACATGTTCTGCGCCGCATAGCGGGTCAGGACCACCGGCAGCGGCGCATTAAGTTTCGCCGGCTTACGGTCTGCCTTAGCTGTCTGATTATCCGTTTGCTGAGCGCCACGACCGGTGCTGTCCCCATCACTGCTGACGGACTGCTTGTCACGCGCAGTAGCCGTGGCCACCTCACCGTCATACACAATTTTCACTGGCTCACGTGTGGTTTTACCCGGCGCTGCAGACACGTCCAGCAGAATAAGTTCCCCGTTCTCTTTATCCTGAAGCTCAAGTCGCGTCACCGGGAACGCTTCGCTGGCATCGAGATACACCGCACCACCCGTGCTTTGAATGCGCAGTTTGCTGTTAAGCGTGGGCGGAAAACCCACTCGCACGTTTTTATTTACGAATACGATGCGTTCCTGCCCGACGGTAAGCGGGACCTGAAGCGGAATACGCTCCCACTTCATCAGTTCCACCGCACTGGCCATACCAGGGAGAAAGAGGCCAGAGAGAAGAACAAGAGAGTACTTTTTCAATGTATGCCTCATCACTTTTTCTCCGGCTCAGGCAGGGTGACAGCCTCCAGGCGCTGCGGCGTGGCCGCATAACAGTCCAGCGCGAGACCGAAAGGGTTGCGCTCCGGATCGCCTTCCCAGCGCACCACTTTCAGGGGGTAGCGGACCAGCGCGCGCTTAACCGACTCAGTGTGGTAGTACTCATCTGCCACCAGGTCGAGCTGTGCAATCCAGTGGTCCTGATCGAGAATGGTGACGCTGCGGTTGCTGTAACCACGGCGTGGGATTTCATATACCACGCGAACGCGATCACGAAGCTCATCGCTGTTCTTACGCATCTCTGCGTCTTTGTTCAGAAAGTCCTGGCAGGAGGGCGTCAGGTAAGGGCTCATCTGTGCGATTTTCGCCGGATAATCCACCTCGCCATTTTTTGGCCAGGAATTCAGCTGCTGGAAAATGTAAAAGGCAAAGCTGTAAACGGTTGAGGGCGGGACCTCCCACCATTTACGCGTACTGCCGGAACGGAGATCTGGCGGGTTGTGAATAGTGAGTTCGGCAGGCGCCCGCATCCAGCCGATGCCTGTGACCAGCATGCCGGCGAACAGCAGCGCACAGGCGATGCGCAGGGAAATAATGTGATTGTCGCGTGCCGTCATGCCATTACGAAAACGACTCATCTCTCACCCCCGCGCATGACAGCCCAGGTACGTTTTACCTCCCAAGCACGGCTGTCCAGAACCATCGACCGTGACAGGCGGGCCCTGCAGCGGATTTCTTCCAGACGCTGCCAGATGTAGTTTTCCGGCTTGCCACGTTTGTAGCGGGCTATCCAGCCTCCCCCCAGAAAACTGACAATGAGCGGCATGAGAAGCATGCAGGTTGGAAACGCCAGCCACCCGATAAAAGGCACCATCGCCAGCGGTACTGCCAGCGGTATGCCGGCAATAACACCTGTGATGGCCGCCAGCAGAAACTCACCAGAAGTAAAACCTTTCCACACCACAGGAGGGTTATTCAGACGGTCAGGAAGGAAATCGATGACGGCCATACACGCTCCTTACAGAATGTCTGAGGCTTTGGTGGCCAGATAAATAACAACAAGGATGAGAATGATGCCGACTACCGCGTAAGTCAGAAATTCCGTCCAGGAACCTTTACCCTTACGGATGTCATGGAAAGACGTAATGACGGCATGGGCGACGGCCAGAAAAGCACCGACACAGATAATCAGGCCAAGTGCCAGACCGCCCATTTTGGCATAGCCCATCATGGTGTTGTAGGTGCCGCCACCACCTCCTGTAGTGGGCTGCTCAACAGAGGGAAGGTCTGCCAGAGCCTGTCCGGCAGACATTAATCCTGAAAGCAGTAGCCCCGTCCGCGCAAAAGCAGAGTGGTAAAACCTGAGTAACTTGGATTTCATTGATTTATCCTTTCAGTGGAAAAACAGAAAGAGCATCGACAGGTAAAGGACGACCAGCCTGACGGCAAGCTCATTGAACTGACGGAAAGTCACGGATTTTGATACGACCCCGCGATAGGCCTGAACCAGCGCCCAGGCGCAGAAAAGCAGAATTACGACCGCAAGCGTGCCGAGAATGAGAGTATTCAACTGCCCGGGAGTCAGGCTGCTGCCGGTCCCCGCGCTCCAGCCGTTCAGCTGCGCACCGTTCATCGCCATGCGGGTTCCTCAGCACGATACTGGCCGGTAACTGAGGACTGGCGGGAGGCAGGCTGCGCCCGCGAAGGTTCAAGATAGGTCGATATACCCTGCTTCATGGTGGAGATGTCGCGCGTCGCCTGCTGGTAATCGAAATAAAAGCGGGCATCCTGGGTCTGATTGGCCACCACACGCGCCCGATCCAGACCGGCCTGCACCTGATCCAGCTGACGTAAAACCTGCGCCAGCTCGTCTTTCTCTGATGCATGGCACTGCAGAACGGGAAGTGTGGCTATCAGCAGGACAATGAGTTTTCTGGTATGACGCATGGGGCTCTCCCGGTTAACTGGTCGTCGGGAGATTGACGTAAAGGGGAAAGCCTTACAGCAGGAAATTCTTAATGCTGATGTGAAGAAAAACAGCATGGCTTGTTTTGATGCTTATAACCGTAAACATCTGAATAATTACAGTGTGGGCTTTAGTCTCAATTCTGTTGGATAAAAAACCTCCGCTGTTAAGTTATTATCGAAACCATTCAGCGGCGCGAAACGTCCTTTTGCAATAGATTAGGCCAGATTTCAGCCTCAGTATGCGGTTGCCGCTTTAAAGCTAGGTGCCACATAGGACTTGTGGGGCATCACTGCACTCTACCATCACTTCTAATGCGGCGATCAAAGTTCAGCAATTTAAGTGGCTGCTTTGTTAAACTTTTCAAGCATGAAGAAAGCCACGAGCGCGAATCGCGGTGGCTTGGTACAGCGATTGAAAGATCACATTATTCGTGCGTAAGTTTTTCCATCCAAGACTCGTTTCACTTGGTCCACGTCTTTCGCCCCAATGCGTACGTAGATTTCATCAGGCGTGTGGGTTTTGGCGAGCTCGCGTATTGCCTTTACTTGAACCACTGATAAACGCCCGTCCCGCCCGCAAATTTGCGCTATCGCCCAATCGTTGTCCTTCCACTTTTCAGCGACCCATGGCGCCGGTAAGCCCAAACGTGGATGGTCATTCAGCCACTTCCGTAGAATCTTATTGCGGTCATCGGGCAGAGGGACGACGCCTTTCGAAAGCAATCCGTTTTCGCGAAGGAAGCGCAGGCCGCTCTTTCCACCCGGCACCATGTTGAGCCGGCGTTCATCATCCCAATGCCCTTCTACAAGGAACTCTTCCGCCTCATAGAGTTGCTCCAAATCGTCGGTGATAGCCATCACCTTGTGGTGCACGTACGTGAGACGCCCGCCTTCTTGCTCTTCACGAAATCGGCGATGGAAGAGCAATGGGCTGCCTGTTTCAATAGCGCGTCGGTGCTCGGACCAGCGCTTTTGCCAGCTACGGGTGGAGACCCCCACATAAAAGTACCCGTCGTCGGGGTACGACGCACCAGCGCCGAAGATGTGCTGGTAGAGGACATATGCATGTTCGGGGTAGTGCTTGGCCGATAGCAGGAGGTGCGCTGGCACCGAAAATACAAGACTAGGGCTCCTGATGGTGCTTTCGTCAATCTGCGTAGCTCCTCGCATAGCTGCAGCCAAGTATGCGGGATCAGTAACGACTTCCACCGAAATCGTAGGCTGAATAGCTAATTCGCCTTCGCCTAAGGCGCCAAGATCATATTCTGGCTTGCGGTCTACTGTTCTATGCTCATCCATTAGCTTTCTGAAAGGAGAGACGAACCCCGGACGGTGGCCAATGAAAATCATGCGCACCACCGGTATCACTTGGCCTGACTTGAGTCTAAAGACGCCGAGGGGATTCGCAGCCACCCGCGCCCATTCCCGCGCATAGGAAGAGGACCTTACAAAGTCTTCAAGCAGTTGCTCAACCTCGCGCCGCCGTCCAATCATAGATTTCGGCGCTAGGTGCTCCCACCAAGCCTTGTTTAGCTTCATCGCGTTACCACCTTTCCTTCAAGAGTCGGCCTGCCGACCCAATCCTTGAAGTGCCGTTTGGGAGCCGAGCTTGCTAAACTATGGCTTCTAACTATAAGTCAGCAGCCCACAAAGTATAGCCCTATGGGCTTCACAGCACATTTGCATTGCGGCACTCAAAGTTGAGAATGTGCTACACCGCGACAAGCCATCACGTTTAATGCCAAGATGATGACCGGAATGATCACGTTGACCAATGAGAATTGAATTACCACCCTCTCATCTTGAATATTCGCCCTTGATCCCCCTCATCATGCAGCGTGGCGACGATTTCATCCGTTGTAAAAACTGGCTCATCATCTTCCGTTCGCACTGGCAAATCGGAGTCAATCAGCGTGATAACAGGTTGCAATCCTAAATCTGCGTAGCGACGCACAACAGTCAGTAAATTCTCTTTCTTTCGGTCGTCCAGCGACTCCAACACTCCGTCGTGATAGACAAAGCGAGGAAACTTCTCGCCCGAGCGCGATCGCAGCACGGCCAAGTCGAAAGCAACACAAAGCAGTTTACGGTATGTATGCCCCAAGTCAGCACTGGTGGCATTACCAGACTCATCGAGAATTTCCGCTTTGAAGTCCAGATGACCTACTTGGTTAATCGCAACGCTCAATAGAGCCTTGCGATTGATGACCTCTTCAACAATTTCGCTGAAGAAAACGCGTATAGTGGAAAACAGGCTTGCCTGATCGGAATTCTGTTTGTCCACATCGGCTTCTATCCGTGCCTGCAAATGGTCACGCTCCTCCGTCAAGGATCGAATTTCTGTACGCAGCTCTTGGAGGCGATGCAAATGGCCTTTCTGTTGCTCCAACGTTCGGATGTCCGAGCGTAACGCCACCATCTCATCAGAGAGTTGTTTGTACTTGGTGAAAACATCCGTCCCGCTCAGAAATGAGAGCATTTCCGAACGATTTCTCCCCAGCACATTTAACTCCGCATTAACCCGTTTCAACTCTGCATCGATTTCCGCAAATTCCTCTTGGAGATACCCACGGCGCTCATCTGTGATGGCCCTATTGAAAGCGATCAACTGCTGGAAATCTTTCTTAATCTGCCCTTGAAACATCACGCCGGCTTCGTTAAACAACCTCTGGGCCTCATCTGGACTGAAAAGGATTTGATCTTCCTGCAACGACGCCTGCACTTTCTTCCTGTTTTGACTTAAGGAGTAGCGCTCCGAATTCAGCGCAGCTATTCGCTCATCAACTTCATCAACTACTTTCTTAGTGCAATCTTTGTCTTGTGCACGAAAATCGAAAGCATCCAATAGCACTTGTTTCTTCTCGGCATCTTTTTGCTTAAGCAAAAGGATGCCTTCAATTTTGCTGATATCCTCGTTTGAACTTCCTAATTCATTTTTTATGGTTTGCGCTGTCTGCTGCTTTTTGGCAAGTTCATACTCTTTCGCATAGTGATCAGCAATAAGCTTGGCATCAAAGCCTAAAAGATGTGCAAGAAATGGCTTCCAATCAGCATGTTTGGAGGCAAACTTGCGAAGCTGGAAAACCTCACGAAAATCCTCTTGCGACCGAAGCAGATAACCAAGCACCTTGCGGTAAGACCATGGTTTGAGAGCCCGCCAGTCGAGCAGACCGTCTAGCAGTTCGCGTGCGCGTTCAAAAGGAACGTCCCGATGCCCCCATTCCGCAAGCACAAGCGCCGACAAGTCTTGGTGGCCTGCTTCATGCTGTTTAAAGGCGATTTTGGTAGCGTCCTGTACGCTACGTCGAATCGTAATGAAAGAGCCATCCTCCAGCTCAATTTCAAGGAAAAATATAAAATCCTTAAACAAGTCAAAATGCTTAAAAAGGAAGAACTTGGGATCTTTGCCCGCTAGGAAACTGAAATCCAAAAGACGTCCCAGCGTGGTTTTCCCGAGATTGTGAGTGTCCTTTTTGCGATTCTCCGGCATACGGATTTCAGCCATGACGACGTTCAGCCCGGGGGTAAAGTCCACGGGCTCAAACATATCTGGCTTGTTGGAGTAGAGTTTAGATAGCTTCATTTGGCCCCACGTATTCCACCGCGTCAGTCTTGGGGCGATATTCAACCAAGCCCATTAGATAAAGAAAGTTTAGCGCGGGCAGGAAAAGCACATCACCGCCCAAAACGCGTTTCTTTGCAAATTTGCGCAACACTTCATACTCATCGACGCGACGATCTTTCAGCCGTGACAAAAGCAGCAGAGAAACATTAATGACTGTGCGATCAGGGTGTGAGTGTTTGGTTGGCCGAAGCATCATCCACCTCCCCAATGTCGCAGTTCCAATACATGTAAAAAAGAATGGCTCGGGTCAGCCGCTTGTGGGCGTGCTGCCGAAGAACCGGGTCACGATTGAACAACAGATCCACCAAATACTCCATGACCTCATCAAAGGTCTGGTAGTCCTTGCGCTTCGCAAGGATCTTGAGTTGAAACTCATCAACTACAGATTCGTACATGCGTAGCAATTCGATATTCTCTGGCGCGGCCAGGAAAATGCGAATTTGCGCTGTTTCCTTAAGATATTTTCGCCGCTGCACCTTTGCATATGCTGCCGTCATATTGTTGAGCGCGTTTTTTTCCTCATACGTCACACGTACTGTCGGCGGATCGTCAAGTAAAGCTGTCAGGCCATTCTTTTGGCGCGCAAGCGCCTGAACAACCTCGGCAAGATCATCTGGACTGACAATCAGCGGCGAGTCCACCGCATCCAAACTTGCCTCCTGAGCCACCTCAGGGAAGCGCTTCAGCCACAGTTCCAGTTGTTCAAGACCGCAAAGATAGATTGATGCTGCGGGGACGCCGCATTCGGCGGCGATGTGGTCACGAATTTCTGTTTCGGAATTGCCTGTCAGACGTCGATTCGCAAACAGCATGTAGTGGTCGAGTTGCTTGGCCTCACGCAGTTTCTTGATGCGTGGCACTTCTTTACCGACCACCGTATTGCTGCTTGATGTGCTGTAGAAATCCAGTTCAGAAAAGCTGCGGTTATAACCGTTGGTATGCTTGGCCTGAACAATGACGGTGCCCACCCACGGTGCAGCCTTGCTGGGGTGCAATTCCGCTGTGCCGATAAACTTTGCGTCACGCCCCCCATCCGGCCCTTTTGCGAATCCCTGAACGGCGATTCCAAGCAATCGTTGGCACAAAAGCACGATCAATACTTCGAACTGATCGTCGCTCAAATCTTCATAAGCAAATTTCACTCTTCGCATCCCTCTAAATGTAGAGCGCAACGACTCATGCGGCTACCGTAATGCACGCAGAACAAGGACGCCTCGCAGGCTGCACGACAATCTCCACACGCTGATCCAGAGCAACCAGTGCCTGCATCAGCCGTTCCAGTGAAATGTTTCGGAGCTTGTAGCGTCGTACTTGAGACACTTTCGGTTGTGTCATACCCGTGATCGCAGCAGTCTCCGTCTGGCTCAAGCCGCGATGATCAATTAATTCATTAAGCTTGAGTGCGAGCGCTACCTTCGCCGAAAGCTCTTCTGCATCTTCTAAGCCCAAATTTAACAGCACGTTTTCGGTGCCTTGCGTACAGTCACTGCGCTTCATGGTTTATCTCCCGCTCTTCTTATAACGGGCCAGCATGGCCGCTTCTTGTTCAGCTCTACGCCCAGCAGGGGCATGGCGATACCGGAACTGGACTTCCTAAGGAACGCATGTAGTACATGTACCTCATCGTTCATTAAAACTGTATAGAATTTCGAAAGGAATAGCCCCGGTGGTCTTCTGCCAATTTGCACAGACCGGAGCCGATCTCTTACAAGGCGTTGGCTGAAGGCCGTGTGCTGCCCAACAGGAAGATGAACACGCTACACCCCTGTCTCTTGTACGTCGATGGCTAACTCACTGAAGTCCCTCTTCAAAGTGCCTTACCAGCATTACATTTTGAATTTCTCCACCATAATTATATCCGTTCGGGTATGCGTCGCAAGAAGATGGTTCAGGTAGCCGCTATTAAACCGGTTCGGTTCTCCTGCCGTTGTTGCTGGCTTATCTTCGGTGTGTACGCAGCGCATAAAGATCGTCAAAGTCTTGTGCGCCGTCTGGGGGACTTGGCGAGCTTGAGTTTCATAATGACGACTCCTTAAGAAAGACCCGATTTCCTAGAATATTCGAGGGGCCAGAAGAGGGAAGTCAGGTCAGATTTCGGAAAGCATCGGATATGTCGAACCCGCCTGACCATTTGCCAAAAAATGATATATCTGACTTAGGTTTAGTTCATCTAAATTCGGGGCGGAGTCATGGTGAATAAAAAAGCCCGCACCAGCTGCGGGCCTCCGGGCATAGTCCCGAAACTGCTACTTTGGAGAGATTTCAGAGATACTTTTTAAATGAACCGGTCACTACAGCCAGTACTGCGCCAACAAGTAATGCTGATGGGAGGAGTAACAGGTTTGGCCATACTGCAGTAGGCCATGCCAGATAAAGCATGCAAGGGCCGTACAGCGCGGGTTTGATGAAACGTTTTGCGTGGTGATAGACAAAGCTTGATTCATAACCCGCACCGTAGCGCCGCAGGTCACGCCGGACCAGTCCGTCAACCACGCCCGTTATGATCACCACTGCAAAAAGAGGCAGACTCAAAAAGAGGATCATGACCCGGATAAAGAAAATCAGCGTGACCCAGACCGTTGCCTGAAGATAGACCTCAAGCCAGCTGACCAGGGAGGCGCCAACGCCGTTCAGCGCCGGAATAAGGCCACTTCCCTTTTTACTCAGGGAGTTGAACGACTGCAGCCAGCCGCTGAATCCGCTGTCCACAAAAAGCCACTGCCATGCCACATGTACCCATCGACTGACGGTCTCGACCGGCGCGCTCATCAGCAGGCTACGGGTGTACCCCTCTGACAGCCACCGGCTCTCTGCCAGCATGACGCGGTAGCTGTGTGCAGCCCCTTCATCGGGCCAAAGCAGAGCAATGCAGGCGTACTCAATCAGCAGGCTGACCAGCAATGAGCCCAGCAAAATGCCAACAAGACCCATCGGAAAATCCCACAGCAGCATGCCTATCGGGCCAGACTGCCGCTGACGAGCTGGCTGGCTGCGCTGCCCGTTTTCACTGTCCTGCTGTGACATCCGCTCCCCCCGTAAACACCAGGTCACCGCCCGTCCACCACGTTTCACCCGTGTGGTAGTTCTTCTCCATGCTGTCAGCGAGATGTTTCAGACTGGCAGGCATATGCGGGTCGTCGTTATCTGCCGGCAACGGCATACGAATTTTCCATAGCTGGCCGCCTTCCAGCAGCGCAAATGCCTGCCCCTTGGGCAGGTTGATGATATCGGCAGGGCTTATCATTGGCGTTTTTATCAGGCTCACCTGATCGTTGACGTTACTGTTGAAATCCGTGCCTTCGCCAGGACGGGACACGTCGGTAACCCCGGAAGTAAGCGTTTTCTGGTAGACGTCCACTTCCGGAAGCTGATCGGTGAGCAGCATGGCGGTATTCTTCTCACGCACACGGAGCATCACCAGGGTATTGAAGTTGCCCACAACCTGATTGGCTTTGGCCGTGCTGCCAATGCGGGCCTCAATATCAGACAGTGTCTGCGTGTAAGCCGTCACCTGAAAACCGGCGCCGCCGCCTTTGTTTATGAGCGGGATGAATTCATCCCCCATCAGTTCGTTAAACTCATCGCAGTGCAGGTTAATGGCTACTTTTGACGACTGGCCCTCATCTTCATCACCGAGACCGAATTTATAAATGTGACCGCCTTCGGATACGAGGTCAGCGAACATGCTGTTACCCACGGCGGCGGCCACAACAGGATCAGAGAGGGCGTCGAGCCCGACATAGACCACGCCGCGCGATTTGATAATGTTGTGCCAGTCCAGAATCGGCCGGGGGTCGTTGAGGTCAGTGTAATCCGGGGCAAGAAGCGCTGCCGTTTTACCCGTTGTCAGCTTCTCCAGTAATGGCAGCAGTGAGGCAACAATCTTATCGAAATAGGTCCGGTCATACTGAACCGCGCTGCGAAGCCCGTCCAGCACGGGGTCCCAGAGCTTTTTACCCTCGGGGCTCCCCAGTACCTGTTCGGACACCCATATCTTTGCACCATTGGGTCTGCCCTGCAGATGGCGAGGCAGGTCCTTGTCGCTTACTCCGTTGCTCAGCAGCGCCTCGACAGAGTTCATAAGCTGCGGCGCTTTTTCACTCAGCAGATTATCGACATAGGTTTCATAGAGTTCACCGATATTGGTGACATAGCGGAGAATAAGGCTGTAGTCTGGCCGCTGCCCCAGAGCGACCAGCGCGCGCGTGATGATATTAACAAAGCGCCAGGCGAACTCACGAAATGCGGCAGAGTTACCCTCACCAGAGAGCTGACCGGCCACGCGGGATGCCACCTCAGATATACGGCTGAACCTTCCTACTGCATTGTAGCGTGCGCTGATATCAGGCCAGCCCAGGTGAAACACCCAGAAATTATCCTGACGCCCCGCACGATGAGACTCGGCGTACATTCGACGTAGCAGGTCCGCATCGCCTTTTGGATCAAATACGATGACAACCTCATGCTCGCCGGCCGCATTTTTCCGCCGGATATCCTGCGTAATGAGCAACTCTGCCAGCCGGGTTTTGCCCACGCGCGTAGTGCCAATGACCAGCATATGCCCCACGCGCTCGCCAAGATCATAGGTGACAGCGGTTTCATCAGGTTCGACACCATGATAAACCGGACTGCCGCCAACCGGAGGCAACGGACGGAAAGGGTTAAGAGCTGAATCAGTCCGCGTCAGACGGCACAGCCAGGGGAGGTTGTACTCCATCTTTTTTTCCACGTCACGCGCCATGCGATACAGCACTGAAGGCTGAACATACACTTCACACTCCGGGCGACGCGCTTCCATCAGCCGCTGCGTGTGGCGAGCTGACCACCGGAACCCCTTCCCTAAAAACAGGTGGCGGCGGCTGACGGGTATCTGTTCACTGGTGAGAACATAACGGGGAAGACGGCGGATGTTGCGGCGATAGCGCAGTATCTTCAGGCCCTGCCGGGTGCGCTTCAGGGCCAGCACCCCAAATCCCGCAGCAGTCACCCAACTGACGGAAGGCGCAAGCGCCACCGCCCACGGGGCTGTCAGACAGATGCAGGTCGCGCTTGCAGCGACGGTTGCGGAATACATTTCTACGGCCGGACGGAGCAAAGACTCCATGACGTAATCATTGCTCATGGGCGCTTCCATCCTGTCAGCCTGTGAAAAAAGCCGGTGCGGCCAGCTGACGCACGCTGATCGCGCCACATCCGTAGCTCATGGAGAAGTCTCCAGCCATCTTTCGGGTCTGAGACAGCACGAGCGGCAGTGACTGAACTGACGGCGGGATTATCACGGTACTCCCGCTGCCAGGAGCCCGAGCTGAAATACAGCGAGCTGGAATACGTATCAGTTTTCCAGCCTGCAGTATCCTCACGGCCGCGATGGATGTGGTTGACTTCAAGGTCCATATAAAAACCCTGGGCGGTATGCTGACTCAACTCATCACGAAGCGCCACATACACGGCCAGCAGAGGTTCATCGAACTCGTAATGACTGAGATGCACCCCGTGCAGATACGCCATTTCCCGCTCATGGAACAAAAACCGCGCCAGACCGCTGCGATGATTGCCATCGGCGCCGATATACCAGTCAATGCCGTTGTAGCTGTTGTAATACATGGAGGGCTTTTTGCGTTCAGTCTCCAGATAGTACCCCGGGTTGCGTTCGAGCATGGGGATATTGCGGTCCATGCGTTTACCACGATGCAGGAAATCATGCCAGGTGAGTCCCTGATAATCCGGGTGTTCGGTTCCCTTAATGCAAAACACGTTAATGCTGCCCTGATCCGTCCAGTAATGCCGGCGCAAAAAACCACCGTGCAGCCGCAGTTTATGGTCATCCCATACGCCAATAATGTCCCCAGCCCAGTGCGGTGGATTAGCGTCCGTTCTCGTCAGAAAGTCACTCATGGCTTATTGACCTCTTCCTTTACCGGCAATATCTGGCCAGTCATGATGGAACCCGACGATTTTACGGACCTGAAAAACCAGCTCGAAGAGCAGACCGGCGAGGCACAGCGGTATATATGCGTCGGGCAGCAGACGCAATGTACGTAATAACCCTGCATTCAGGACCTCTGGCGTGTAGGCCGGGCTGATAAAGACCGCTACAGGCACTGCAGCCATAACGACCGACGCCAGGCAGCTGAAAAGAAAAAGTGGACGAAAGATAATGATCCTGATTGCACACTGGACCAGGTTTCCAAGGACGGTATAAATCATTCTGGCCCTCTCCGATGTCAACATGTCACAGATAAGTTCGGAGGGGGGCGTGTTGAGTTTGCGCATATCAGCGTTCCTTTCGGGCAGAAGGTGACAGGGAGAAAGCCGGTGGTGAAACTGCACGTGTTGGTGTCTGTCGCTCAGGTGAAACGTTGAGCTTTTCCATCCAGCGACGGTCGCCTGCCAGCAATCTCAGCAGTGGCTGACCGCTGATGAGCCTGATGCCTGGATAGCGGAGGAATGCTTCTCTGCTCACTTCACCCGTGCGCCCGGTGTGTACAAACAGCCCCGACGCCCGTTCAGTTTCGGTCAGCAGGCCGAATGCAGAGACGTGCGCGGCGTTGATGGTATCGCTGTAGCGCTTGGCCTGAATCAGCCAGCGCTGACCGTTTATCCAGACCTGACCGTCAGCACCACCGTCACCGCTGTATCGTGCGTTGCGTTGTATGCGAAATCCCTGTCGGGACATCGCCGTCAATAACATTTCCTCGAAGACGTACGGGTTCATCTTACGAAGCCAGGTGATTCTGGCCGCGTCGTCACGCAGCTGCGGCAAACGAAGCAGTGCCCGGGCCGCCTGTTTCTGATAGCGGTGATGGCGACGCTGGCTGACCGAACGCGGCCTTAACACTGTGATGGCAAGTGCCAGCGCCCCCGCCAGTAACAGAGCAAGCATCCCCCTGTGCTGACTCAGCAGCTCGGCGATGAGAATGACCGACATCACTGTGATATTCCTGTTGCGGTGATAAGCAGGGGGTAGTGATTCAGCCCCAGCCGGCGAGCCAGGTCGCCGCCGCTGACGGGCACCATAGCCACGCCAGGCGCCAGTTGACGAAGGGTGTTTAAACCCTGCTCATCCTGGACGCTTATCACCATGCCAGTTGCCTGCATGCCACTAAGTGATGCAGCATGCTGCTGCAGCCATTGACGTGAAGCCACGTCATCACCCAGCACAAATACCGGCGGCATACCGGGAAGGTTCAGTGGCCGGGATGCTACAACTCCCGGAGACATTTCCGGCGTACTGACCGGCAGCATATCGGAAATGCTCAGAGAGGTGGGCGGCTGTGGCAATGACTCAGGCATGCCGGTGTCGTTGTTCTGACCGGCATTGATGGCCTCAAAGAGGGGGGCGGTTGGCTCACCACCTGAATCGCCCACGACGATGAGCGAGGCGCATGCACTGAAGGCGACAGCCATAACGGCTGAAAGGAGTGAGACAGTAAAAGCCTGACGAAAGAGTTTTTTCATTGAGGTTCAATCCAGGTGAGCGTTGAGCGGGCCAGCGCCACAGGCTGAGCTGAGCCTGCCGGTATACTGGCTTGTGCGATCTGACTGAGTTTGCGACGAACGATGGCCATATAGGTCGCTGCGTGTTGCCCGCCCGCAGGATGGTGGTAACAACCCGCAGCCCGCAGCCAGCTGCCAGGTCGGGCGTCATAGCAGGCTCTCAGTATCCGGGCGGCAGCGCGAAGGTTGGTATAGGGGTCGAAAGCATCACGATACGTCGGAAAAAAATGCCCGTTCCAGCCCAGATTGACCTGCGCAATGCCGACATCAATGTTCTTAAGGGGCCAGCGCTGCATAAACCCCATAAGTGCCGAAAAAGCCTGCTCCCGCGTCTCATAGTGGTATCCTTTTCCCGCCACATTTATTGTCCATGGCCAGGGCTTAGCCCCCCATGCGGTCTGGCGGGTACTTTCTGCCATGGCCAGTGAATACAGTGATTCAGCAGGCACACGTTCAGCTGCTGCAATCTGCCGGTAAGCATCGGGAATAACCTGCAGCTCTGCAGACAAGGCGGACCCCGTGGCAAAAAGCAGGACAGTAAAGAACATCAGAATGCGGCAAGCTGCCATCCGTTTTCTCCCTGCTGCAGAATGACCGGCATCTGACCCTGACCGTAGCGCATCCACAGGCCGCCATCATGGTTCAGAGTAATCTGACGGCTGCGGACTTTATCTACCGGAATATTGTGTTTAATGGCCCATGTCCTGATGCCTTCGTCGCTGCTGTCTCCTACCAGATAAATATCAACCGGCC
>NZ_BBOC01000056.1:0-35529 GCF_001485335.1 Type-D symbiont of Plautia stali
TTAGAACATTTTATCAAAATTTTCCAGCAGAGAACGTAAGCTTTGACTTAACCTTTTTTATAAAAGTAAATGCAAATGATCAAGATAAAGATCAGGATGTTAATTCCATTCCACCAGAATGCAGGAAAAAAATCTCAAGTTTAGATGATGTTCATATACACATTTCTTCATTATCACAAAAGAGTGTATTATTCCAAGTGTATGAAGATGGGACTTGTGAAATTTCATATACAGATGAATACCCTATTCTTATTAAAGAGATCATTGGAAAGAACTATATAGTTTATTGTTTTACAGAAAAAAGGAAACTTTTTATATTGGCGATCATGTCGATGAAATAATTCCATTGTCGCCATTATTTCCTAGCAATTTTTGTTCACCAACATATCACTCACTCAATGATGCATTACAAAATTATTATGTCAAAATGGCTCGTGAAAGCTCCTGCAAAATCTTGCAAAATATTTGGCATGGTGGTTTAACGGGTCCACGATTAGTGCTTAATAATAAACCTGAACACATTATGAGAAACTCATTATTGCAGGCATTAATTATCACACTTAAAGATGCTGACGTTAGAGCTGAGCAAAATACAGATGAATCAAAGCCGGTTGATATTAAAATCACCTGGATACATAGTAAAGCCACCGCTCTGATTGAGATTAAATGGGTTGGTTCATCTCTGATACTATCACCAAAAAACCCTTCAAAACCTTTTACTACTTACGACGATTCTAGGGCGCATGATGGTGCAGAACAGTTACTTAATTATATCGATAATGAATATACAAGTAGTCCAGACAGAATACCTCAAGCATATCTGGTTGTCTTTGATGCCCGAAGGCATAATGTCAAAGGACCAGACGATAAAATTTCATTAGCTGACGCGTTTCACTATGAAAGCAAAGAGATTGTGTATGATGAAAAATATAGTGAATTAGGTTACTACAGTGCCCCATATAGGTTTTATTTAAGACCGAGGGTGTCAAGCCTGTAAACATAATTGTCCTAAACATAAGAGGGTCAAAATGAAGGTAATTCTGCATCCAGATTTTAATAAAGATAAATTTCGAGGTTTTGTTGTAGTTGATGAACATGGCACATATTTACAGGATGGATTTACATCAGAAATCGAGGCTTATGAATATTTAATTTCATTTATTAGTAATGAACTACTCACGCTAAAAAACAATCAGATAACAAAAAATAGTTCTAGAATCGAAAAATTAGAGGTTCTTAAAGATATATTGAAAGATAGATTATCGCGTTTAACAAATGAAAACGGACCAAGCTAGACTTGACAACACCTCCCGATCAATTATAACAACCTTTTAAGCCGGGAGGTTAATATGCATTTTGACGATTGGACCGATTTTATAATAGAAAACTCATTAGTAAATAAACCAAATAGTAACGGGCTAACACCAATATTTTTTTGCCAAAACCAACTTAGTTTTTTCCGGCTTTTGGCCAATGGAGCTGACATCAATCACTGTAACAAAGAAAATAAAAATGCGCTATTCTTCAACCATATAGGTAATGAAACATTAATTAAAAATTTTGTAGAGCATAATTTGAATATTAATCAATTAGATATTAGAGGGTATAGCATCTTCAATTGTTCATTATTTAACAAATATCCCGATGCATTTATTAAACACAGAGATTTAATAAAATTAACAAAAATAAATATAGATAAAATCTATGTGAACTCTTATTGCAATTTAAAACTTCTCATCGATAATGGCTTTCAAATAATCATCAGTAACAAACGAGAATTTACATTTTACCCGACTGGAGATTTCCTTAGTGGTGAATTTAAGAAAAACTTAGACTTCATCGAATCAATCTAAAATTTAATATCTTATAGAAGTTGGATGAAATCAATTTGAATAAAGCAAGGGCTAACTGAGCGATGCTCAGTTGCCTTGCTTTTTCCGCCCTTCGGTTGAAAAAGAAAAACAATTTCAAAATCAACACCTAAAGCATTGACACACTGGCATATTATGATAATTACTTATGCATAGCATACGGACTTGCTATCAATTTAATATCAAAGGAGTTGATATGGAAAAATTTAATAATATATCTGATGACGAGTTTCCTTCGTCTTTTACCAATAATACTGAATCAAAGAAACTTCCACCGAATCGCATTCGCAGGCATACAGTTACTGTTCGTTTAAATGATATAGAACTCGCCAAAGTAAATTATCTGAGGAACCAAGCCAGCAAAAGCTGTTGGCTGAGAAGCTCAGCTCTTCAGCAACTCCCTCCATCAGTTCCCGAGGTGAACAAGAATGCCTGGCAAGATCTTACTCACTCACTACAGAAGCTGAATGATCTTGGTTCATTCCTGCTTCGCAGAGGCGAAGAAGCGAAGCCACTCTCGCATGAAGTGAATGCACTGAAGTTAAAGCTGTCACATGTGAGAGATGCTCTGCTTACACTCGAAAAGTAATCATCCCAGATGAAAGGTATGAATAAAATCAAAAGGGGTAAGAACTTCCGGGGTGTCGTCTCGTATGCTCTTTCCCCTGCCCCTCATCACTCAACCGCTCCCCTTGTGATAGGAGGAAACCTGGTAGGCATTTCAGTGGAGGAGTTGACAGCAGAGTTCGCCAAAACTCAGCAACTGAGAAAGGATGTTGAGAAACCTGTATGGCATAACTCGCTACGATTACCAAAGGGCGATTCATTGACCATTGAGCAATGGAAGCTCATTGCCGACGATTACATGGAGCGGATGGGGTTCTCAGATACTCATCTTCGTTGTTATGTTCTTCATGACGACGGAGCTGGTCAGCACATACATATCATTGCTTCTCGCATAAACGTTTTAGCAGTTGGCCAGCTCTATCTCGGTAGGAACGAGAACCTCAAGAGCACTCGTATCATTCAGGAGCTTGAAAAAGATCATCAGCTCACTCGAACGAAAGGCCCTGCTCCTCAAAAAGCCTCTCAGAAGCAAAGAAAGCTCACTCGTAACGAAAAGATGATGCAAGACAGGACCGGAGAGAAAGCTCCCAAGATAGTGATACAGGAAGCTATAGATGCAGTTCTCACCTTCTTTGATGAAATCACTGTTGAAGACTTCATCGATGAACTGCAAAAGCAAAATATTTTAGCGATAGCCAATGTTGCATCTACAGGCAAAATGAACGGTTTCTCGTTCGAATATGGTGGTGTCGCATTCAAGGCATCACAGCTTGGAAAAGAATATGGTTGGTCAAATCTGAGTAAGCGAATCATCGTGGCTAAACCAATAGAAACCGTTGCTCCTGTATCGATTGCCGTCAATGAAAACGTTTCGACTTCCATTGCAGTTCATGCCACAGCTACACCTCTTACGGCAAGTTTGGAAGCACATAGTCGATTCCGCTGGTTACAGTGGATACCTTACCTCGACGAGTTTGTAGCCAGTTTAAAAGCTGTCAGTTTAACGATACTCAATCCTCTCAAAAGAGATGTCATCTATACAACAATACGAACCGGCAACTCAGAAACACCAGAGATTCCTGAGGTAAATTCTCATGACTCGGTAAGAAAACCGCAATTTAAACCCCTTTAAACGGCTAGTTTTCAGTTAGTTGAAATCACTCCTTAAGCCAAATACAACAAATATTTTCATTTCAAATCATATTGATAGATAAAAACGATCGATCGTTATTACTGATCAATTAGCTAATTATGATAGTCATTATCTATCAATACGATCTGATCGATCGGTATAAATGATTTGCTAGACACTCATTACTGGCCGTAATGTAACTTCAAACAAAGAGATATAGCTCACTGATTTATCAACGAAAATGCTGACGAACACGTGCGCCCTAAATTCAGCCCCTTCCATATAGGACATTTACATGACAGCTATGACAGAAGTAAAACAGCCAAATTTTCTGATGATGAAAAGGGTATGGATTGCTATCGCTTTACCCATTGTCATCTTCTATTTCTTAGGTACGAAAGGATTAGTACAACTTGCTCTAATCTGGATTTTTGTAAGCATCATGCTTTTGATGTTTGCCTATAAAAAATTCCGAATTAAGAAGTGGAACGCCAGCACCAAGGACCATTTTGGCGAGCAGGATGGAATGTGGAGCCATGAATTTGGCTCTACTTCGATGAAACTCGACCAGCACAAAGGACTAATTCATCTCAGGGAAGAGAATAAACATAAGACCTATCCCTTCTCTGCGGTCAGGGAGTGGAGATACAACTTGTCTACCACAAGACAAAGAACAGGCCTGGATAGAGAACTCGACCGCACCCATGACTTCAGAGAATCAGGGTTTTACATCGCAGTAGACGATGTTCAGTATCCAGAATGGAGAGTAATGTTCTTTCCCCAAAAGGGTGACTTCAACTCACAAGAAGGCATCCGGGATACTGAGCTACAGCTTAAAAGATGGATGCATATTTTTGATAATGTCATTAACAGGAATTAAAAATGTAATTATTACAGAGACTTATAAGAAGCCAGTCGAACGACTGGTTTTTTTTGTTTAAAAAAACATAAAAAAGATTTATGTTATACATATCAGATGAAACTAGTCTGTGCTTCACAATTAAGACTATAAAATTCAATCATTTGCAATGAAATACTCATAAATTTTCACATGCTATTTTTTAAAATAGTTTATGTATTGCAAAATTTAGCTTTAGTTAATAAAACCAAGGAAAAAACCTAAATTAAAAAGGAAAAGTAAATGGAAATCTCTTCAGTTAGAATAAACGGTTTTAGGAACTTTAAAGAAGCATATATTGAAATTAACAAAAACACTCTTATCATTGGTTGCAATGATGTTGGTAAATCAAACTTACTACACTCGCTCAGAATAATTTTGGATAAGAGTGTTTCAGAGGCTGAAATTGAGCCTAACGAACTTGATTTTCATTTAGAAGATGGACAATGCTCAGAAGAAATCGAAATTACAGTTCACTTCAAAAATATTGTTGAAGATTCTGTTTTAACAATTTTAAAGGGAGATGTTAGTGATGAGGGAGAAACATTAATAAGATATAAAGCTAAAAGATCTGATCTAAGTTATAAACTTTACATTGGTGATTCTATTGATAACTTGCACGAAATATCTTCTAGGTTTTACCTTAAATATGTAAACTTAAAGTATATACAATCTCAAAGAGATTTAGAGAGATTTATACGGAAAGAAAAAAAGCAATTGTTAAAAATATCACAACAATCACTTACTGATGAAGAAAGAAACGAAGATGAGAGTCTTTTAGTTGAATTAAGTTCTGATTTACACGCGATAAATGAAAAGGTATCACAATTAATTTATGTAGATAAAGCAACTTCAGAAGTTAACGAAGAATTGAAAAAACTTGCATACCAATATGCTGAATACTCGGTTCAGTTAGATACGGGAGCAATAGGAATTAATGACTTCATCGATAATCTTAGATTAGGAGCAAATACTAATGGTTCTAATGTAATGCTCGGTGGTGATGGTCGCAACAATCAAATATTGCTGGCATTATGGAAAGCAAAAAGTATTAAAGAACATGATGTAGAAAATGAAGTGATATTTTATGTGATTGAGGAGCCAGAAGCCCATTTACACCCACATCAACAAAGAAAATTAGCTGATTACTTAATTACTGAATTGCCGGGCCAGACAATCATTTCATCTCACTCGCCACAGATTGCTGTTAATTTCAAACCAGATTCAATAGTCAGGCTATTGGATAAAGGAGGACAAACCGTTGCTGCAAGTAATGGATGCTCGCCAGGAATAGCAAATGACTGGCAAGGAATGAGCTACAGAATGAGTATTATTCCAGCAGAAGCTTTCTTTTCCAGCGGAGTATTTTTAGTCGAAGGTCCATCAGAGATATTGTTTTATCACTCATTAGCTGATTCCTTAAGCATAGATCTTGATTACTTTAATATATCTATAATTTCTGTGGATGGCATTTCATTTAAAATTTATGCGGCTATTTTAGATGCATTGGAAATTCCGTGGGTTATGAGAACGGATAATGATATCTCTAAAATCAAAGTGCAAGGAGTAACTAAGTGGAACCATGCAGGCATTAATCGCTGTTTAGATTTGGCTGATTTACCGAAACGAAATCATAGTGATGTAGAAATTAACTCTAATGAAACCATCACGAACGGTAGCTGGAACAATGTGTCCTCACAAGTAAATCAAAAAGGTATATTCTTGTCAAAAGTTGATTTGGAAACTGATTTAATTGAAGAGCTAAGTGTGCCAATCCTAACTGCGCTGAGAAGAAAAAGTAACGAGAGTGCCATCGAATATTTGCAGAAGAAAAAAGCTGTTCGAATGCACTTATTATTAGAAAGAATAAGACCAGATCTTAGCACATTGAATTCAGGGGAATTAGTCAAACCACTTTTAAAAATCATAGAAATTGTTGAGGGAGTGTAAAATGAAGATATTTAATCCTACACATCAACAAACAAATGCAATTGAATATGGACACAGTATGATTATAACCGCTTGTCCTGGGAGCGGTAAAACAACAGTGATCAAAGAAAAAATAAGAAATGTCACAAGTGAGCTTCCTTCATATAAAGGAGTCATTGCAATAACCTTTACTGTCAAAGCCAGTGAAGAATTAGAACTACGATGCAAAAAAGATGCTCATGATACTAAAAACAGCTTTTTTGGCACAATTGATAGTTTTTGCTTAAGTGAGGTCATTTTACCTTTTCTAAGAAAGGTATGGGGCGGAGATCCATCTCAATGTAAAATAGTTAAAAAGTTGGGCCTTCCATATTCTAATTATATAAGTAACACAAAAAGCCTAAGTCCAACTTTAGAAGAAATCGATAGTGATCAGGGGTTTAAGCGTTTATACGATGAGGGTATTTTAGTAATGAATACATTCTCAGGCTTGGCTCTGAAAATTCTGAACAGCTCGTTATCATCAAGAAGATATTTAAAATCAAGATATAGTCATATTTTCATAGATGAATATCAAGATGTGTCTTTGTCACAACACCAACTTTTCCTTAAATTGAATGAATTGGGTTTAATTTCTGTTGCGGTTGGTGATATATGGCAGTCAATTTATGAGTTTAGAGGTGGTAGTTCAGAGCTTTTAATTGAATTAGTATCTAATAAAGATGCATTTAAACATTTTGAAATAAACCTCAATCATAGGTGTCACCCATCCATTATAAATTATGCTTCTAGATTGCTCGATAAAAACTTTCAGTTATTAGAAACCCCAAGCATTAATGTTTACAGGAGAAGAATCAAAGGGAACTTGAAAGAAATAGGTGACACTATATCTGAGAAAATTTGCACTTGGTTGAAAAATAATACGTGGGGGCTTAATAAGCCAAAAGAAATTGCTATACTAACCCGAAAGGAAGACTCCCTAATACTATTATCTTTAGGCTTGAAAGTAGATTATAGACTATACATTGACACACCACTTGATAAAATAGAAACAGAATGCTCATCGTTATTCATGAACTTACTTAAATACAAATATGATCAGAAAAATACAACTCAAGAGGTTATCAATAGAACTAAGATTCAATTTGACCTTGAAGGTTCTCAATTAATAAAAGTAAGAAAAAAATAAAAAATATAAGAAGCATAGATGTTGTTCAGGATTTAGTTGATGAGTTTGATACTATTGCTCAACTAATTGGCTTGACATCAAAAAAAGAAGATAATGATGCCTTGATAGAAACCTTGGAAGACGAGGTATTATTAAAACAATTTAGACCTACTAATGATCAAGAAATACAGATGATGACACTTCATAAGTCTAAGGGGTTAGAATTTAAGCTGGTATTGCATTTCGATATGGATGAATGGTCTTTCCCCTTCCGAGAATGGAATGATCAAAATAAAGATATCCCCATATACCCAAATCTTCAACAAGAAACTAATTTACATTATGTCGGGATCACCAGAGCTGAGAATTGCTGTATTTTAATTAATGCTGAAAAAAGGCTAAATAGCCGGGGAAATTTCAATAAAACTCAAGAGTCTTACTTTTTTAGACTTGCACAGTTATCAAATCTCTATAAATAATCAAATAGTAATGAAAGGATTGTTTTTCCTTTCATTACCAGCGTAGTCTTAATCAAAATCTGATTAGATGATTCGGATTAAGAATGTCACCCTTTATTTTTCATTTTTAAATTGTTAACTTTAGGCTCTTTTGTAGCGTTAAAATTATGTTTTTGGCTTCTATATATGCTTTCTACCTCATACTCATTCCAGATGATATATTCGATAATGAATTTATAAAAATAAAGAACCTTTTCGAGGCTGATAGTATTGGGTATGTTGCAAAAATTCGGGCTAAGTAATGCAGATGAGAGAACAGCAATAATATTACTTGATCCGGTTAAATGAGGATTGTCATAGTCTTGCTGATACTTCAAGAAGTATCCTACACAGAATAGGTAGGCATCTTTTACGATTTTTTCTTTATTACAGTCTGATTCATCGTATCTAAGAATGAAGCGATTGAGGAGTATCAAAAATTTCTGATCTGGCAAATATCTGTTTAATTTATTCATAGTAGCATCCTTGCTGTTGTGAATGTCATCCTGACATTTAAAGAAATATCATAATATTCAATCATGTCAATAGTTAAAACCTATCAATTTCTATTTGAATATCTTTTTTAGGTAAAGGACGATTAAGCTCTTCGGCTGTCATTTGCTTTAAATGAGAATTATATAGCCATATCTTAAACTGCTCTAAATACTTGTTATTCAATGCTATCAAAGCTTCGTTTTCAGTTTCGAGCCTTTTTATTCTCTGACAAGCAATTTTTAAATTAGCAGGTTTAACCGCATAGGTTTTTGTCATACCAGACTTGAGAATCTTCTTTTTTGAATTAAAACAATCCGCAATTTTAACATGACAACTTAAAGATTGCCTCGAAGGTCTCTTCCCAATGATCTTTATCAACTGGTCGCATAAAGCCTCCCAGGTCAGCTTCTCATCGTCATTCCAGGTATTAATAACTTTCATTATCAATTTTTCATCATAACCAGTAATGTGTTTAGCCATTTATTCTCCTTTAATTATTTTAGTTTGAAATTTATACCATTTATCAGCATTAACATTCCCATCATCTTTATCATAATTGGTTTTTTCAAGAATTTTAGTGTGTATCGTCATTAGTTGGCCATCATCCTTTCCAGAGTCTTGTAAGGGATAATAACTACAAGGCTCAAAAACATATGAGTGCTTGCAGTAGCCATGCTTAGTGACGAGCACAGCTCCATCATTCAATAAATCGAAATCAGTTATGTCCATAACAGCTATTTCTTTTTGCCTATGGCTATTACCGGCTCCGATTGAAGTTTTATCTTTCATGAGATTGATCATTTGTAAGTGTGATCGGTGATCGTAGGAAACATTTTGTGAGACCAACTTCCTTCCAGACCATCTGGCGATGCTAAACTCGTCCATACCATTGATTTGAGAAAACGTATTAAGTAGATGTCTTAATTGATGGGTCCTAAGCGAATACGGGCTACCATCTTCGTTAATATAACCGTGTCTTTTAAACAAGTTTGTAGTGCCTTTAATACTTGCAAAGGCATCAATATCCGATTTAAAAAACTGAGCAGTGGGTCTGAACAAAGGTGCCAAATGATTGCTCGTTTTCTTACATAATTGTCCCTCAAATAACAGACACAAAGCATTTGAATATTTGATTTTCTTCTCTTCATCATACCAGGGAAAATTTTGAGGCTTTTTAGTAAAGAGTTCATGTCTGTATGACTCAGGAACCTTCCCTTCCATCGTTTTTGCAACAAACCTTGGATGGGTGGACAACTTTCTCAACCGGGCTATGGCCTTTTTAGCTACAGGGACCATTACTGAAGGAATCCATTTGATGTCTCCAGCATACCCCTTCGCTGAAAAAAACCTTAAGCCATATCGTTCAATGCCGTTCTCATCATGCTCTGTAATCTCACAATCCGCAGGAAGGCTTAAAATTTCCGAGATTCGTCCTGGTGCACACATCAGCAGTGCAAGAACAGACGTTGTGAAAATGTCCCTCACAGACAGTTGGCTTTCATCTTTTGAGAAAATCTCTGCAATGGCTATGACGGACTTTATATCTGGTAATTTTGAGTGCCCTTCCAGCGAAGGTTCATAACCTTGCCAACTTTGAGTTATTTTATGCCTTAACGGATTTACCCAAAAAAAGTATGATGAGCTTGTCATTCTGTTTTCACTCAAAAATAAACATAGTTTCTCAAGTTCCTTACCAATTCCAACTGCTGTTAATTTCGTATATTTAGCCATTGCTACTCTTACACACTCATCAAAAATGTTATTATTACACTTGACCACATTAGCTTCACCGTATGATTTCAATAACACAAACTCAACGATCTTCAACATTGCCAAAGCATTCTGGTTTAACTTTGACTTGTTAAACGAATGAATATGAAACATATAAGCCTTAGCAAAATCAATGAAGCTATCATCTAATCTATCTTTGCTATTTCGATTATTTTTCATGTCAAACTTGTTGAATCTGTAACATCCCTTCCATATATTGCTTTCCCATGCACTGGCTAACTTAGAGTTGAAAACATTACCCTTGCAAAATTTAATAAAATCCTCAACATTTAAATTTGGGTTGTTAGCATTGATTGGCTCGAATAAAATCACATTGGTCATTCAGAACTCCAGGCTCTAAAGTTTTTGCAGGTAAAACACTCTACGTGTTCGTGTTTACAATAAATGAATCCAAAAGAATTTAAAACATATTCTGTAAAGAGCTTCTTGTTCTGTGTGCTATCGCTACCCTGAAATATATTCGATAGAGGTTCAAAAAATGAATGAAGTTTCATATCAATATCGTGAACATTGTCTGGGCTATTTTTTACATATATTCCTGATGAGTTAATAGATTTATGGTCTAATGCTTTAGCGATCACATCAACTGAGGCTCCTTCCTTTGCTAAACGTGATCCAAGGGTATACCTGAATCGTCTTGCATTCAGCTTTATAGGATTATGGGTTCTTGATGACTTGATATTAAATTTAGTGCTGATTTTATCTAATTCTATAGATATAAATGAATTCTTCATATGTAAAAAATCAGTTGCAATAATGGTATTTAAACTTTGACCAGACTGAATTGATAGCGATTTTTTGGAGTCCATGAATATAGGTAATTCATTTTTTATATGACCAATACTCTGATTAATACTATCTTCGATATATTTTTGATTCATATCAACCAAGGTTGTTAGTTTTTCATAAAGGCAGTCATCGATACCTACCATGCTAAACTCACTTCTAAAGTCCTTCCTTTGTTTAACTTTCGGTATATTTAGAAAGCAACCTTCTCCCGTTCTGATGAGATCTTTCGCTTTTAAGGAGGTTAACTGTAAAGGCCTCCTTCCCGTTGTTGCTAAAAGAATGACATAGCAATAAAGATACATGGGGACTTTATCTTCTTTCAACAAATTGCTAATACTCTCAAGAATGAACTCCAGTTCTTCTCCAGTTAGCGGTCCACTATTTGGATCTCTTCGTTTAACGGCTTCTCCTGTCAAATTAGTTTTAATATTTATTTTTTCCAGCATTGTTAAAGCTGAGGTTTCAACTCCTACATAACCGAGCTTTTTCCACTTCGTTAGAAACTGCTTTATAGAGTTTAGTTTATAGTTTTTCTCAGGGCCTAAACTAACATTAAATTGATAAACCGCATTAGCATCTATCGTCTTACGGTCTATCATCCCTAACCATTGACTAAAAATCTGGTTTATGTTTTTTGTGTAACCTGCACTGTATTCAGCCGAAAAGTAAGCCAAGGTAGTAAGGTAACCAATACGCATCGATTCTGGCAATTTGTCGGCAATCTTATATGGGAAAATACAAGTCTCTTTATCTAATTTCCATTTGATATCAGAAAGCATGAAGCTATACCCCTGCATCTTTGCAAAAACCAGATTCTCTTTTCTTAGGTTACATGTTTCCATTATATTGACCCTCAGTTATCTTTTTCAAAGATTTATAAACTCTTCCAATAACTTCCTTTTCTTTTTCTGATATATTTTTAAAATTATAGTTTTCAGACATTTTAGAATCTTTTGACCACCCCATGAGATAGCATCTCAATCCTGATTTTCGACTGATTTCCAAATTTGAACCATCAATTTCATTCGAATAGAAATAGTTCCATGAATGCCTCAATCTATGCCCCGATAAATTCTTTAATTTCGGGTTTGCTTTTTTAATGGTTGAAATTATTTTCTCATATGCTGAAACTGATAATGGTTCTCCTACCGTTTTACCTGCGCTGTGAGTTACAAATAAGAAATCATGTTTTTCTTTTTCGTAATTTCACTTCTACAAGTATGTATGTAATCGAATATCTCCGTCACTAACTCGTCTGATAATGGGATTACCCTTTCACCAGTTTTAACTAATGGCTGATTCAGTCTCCGGTCTTCAATACAGTCATGTCTTCTGAAGATACTCAGTGTGTTATTTCTAAGATTTAGATCATTTACTTTAAGATTTAGTAATTCACCTGCTCTCAACCCACAATTCAGTAGCAAGGTAAAAATGAGCCTATTCCTCACTTGAACCTCCTTCTGAAATGGGTTTTGGCTCCCTTCGATTTCCAACAGCTTAAACAGAGCTTTTATTTGTTCTTCATTTATCGATTTGTCTGTTCTGTCGTTCATGCTGTGTGATTTATTTCGTGGGAGATGTGCTCTCAAATTTTCTATAAAAGTATCAATTTCATATCTGGCATGAATTCCCTTCATAGAATGAATCAATCCACACAACCATTTTAGGTAATTTGAAAAAACGTGTATCCTGTAACTAAAAGTTCTTGTAGCAATCTGCTTTCCTTTTAGTAATCTTACATTCGTAATTTTTTGTTGATCGAATCGTTGCTTTGCATACCGTATCAGGTCATCCACTTCGGCTACACTTAGGAACCGCTTGCTTTCAATCCTGTCAATGATGTTGATTTTCCTACTTTTCATAAAATTGCTAAGGATAAGTAGATTCGTTGCGACTATCTCCATCGTAGATGCAGTTGCACTTCTGTTCCTGACATTAGTTGTGAGATAAAGGTTCTGATAGTAAACTGGTAGCAGTGTTTCTTTGTTGAGAATTAAGCAACCTCGTTCTCCATTGCTCATGACAAATTTCTTTATTTTGAATGACATTATAATAACCCTCCGAAACTTTACATTTAGTAATCACTACGGCTTATCATTATCTTATCGTTTTAAAATTTGCAATTTTATTTTGTTATTTTTTTGTTTATTTATAATCCATTTAGATACTTAAAAAAATTTCTTTCACGTGAAAGAAACCAGTACGGCTAGTTAAAGGTAGTCATACCTGATTCAAGAAGAAAAACTAATAAAGCCTTATTGCATATGTGATACAAAGCTTCAAAAAAATAATTTGGAAAGTATTCTGTTAAATTTCACTATTTTTTAATATCTAAACTTTACAATTTTTGAATAATGACATTCTAAATGCTAATTTGTATTGTCGTTTGTCCATTGTAAATATTTTCTACTTCATTCCAGTATTGCTCTTGAATAACTTTAGCTTTACCTCGAAGCTTATCTCCCATATGGATAATCAATGCTTCACTTTCTAACATGTGAATTAATAAAATCTTTGATATATCTTCAGTGCTTAGCTTAAGAAGGTCAATGTCATCTGTCATAAATGAATCTTCATCTGGTAAAAGATCCGGCATTGTGTCCACATACTGGTTGAGAATATTTCTTTTGATACTTAAGCCACATAGCAACACATAGTCTTCTCCCTTTAAAGTCTTTTTTACTGCGATATTAATTTCATTCTGTGTGATTTTCTTTGATAACCCTCTTAATAGCTCATTACATTTGACCACAGACAGCATGGTTTCATAGATATAGTTTCGACTCTCTTCATTCAATTCAGGTAAAAACTGGAATGGATTGTATTCGCTATCTTCGAGGTAATAGCTTAAACAAAGCACGGATTTCTTACCCAAAGCATCCATTGGTAATAAACTGATTGCTTCAGCATCAAAAATCTTATCAAAGTCTTTTTGACTTACATGTATTGAAAGGGTGCCAATATTCATGAATTCTTTGATTTCCAAATTGTCCTCACTTAGTAGTTGTCGTTGGTCTGGAGCATTACTATCAAGCATTTCTCGAATTGCTAATGGTGTCAGAAACCCATTGATCGATCTCCGCCTCAATAAAAGCAACAGCTCTGGAACCTAACTTGATAGGTTTAGGGAATCTATTTTCTGAAATCAATCGGTAAATCCATGCTTTCTTGTAGCCTGTTTTATGCAGGACTTCAGGTAAGCGAATGAGTCGAGTGGTGCTTGGAGTTGATGTATTCATGGTTGTATCCCCTCGTCTGGTCGATGAGTTGATACTAATATCGGGCAGGTAGGCTATTGAAGGGTGGTTTGGTATACGGAATTCTATGCGTTAATTGCTTGAAAAATAGGGAGAGGGAAAAAATTAATTCCCTCTCCCACTTGCAAAATTAATTTGAACATGAATCACCTACAACAAACTTCTGAGTCCATTAAGAGGAATTCTCTCCATATGATTGTTTTTATTTATGAAATTTTCAATGCTTTTGCATGTCTCTCCAGACAATGCTTTCTCAGCTAAGGGACGATCAGTTTCCTTGAGTTGTTCTTCACCTCGGATTTCATCAGTTAATCTTGGGTAAAGAATCCTTGATAGAACGGTATTCGTTAAGGTGATTTTTTAAATTTGGCCCATAGAAGTAAGTCCATCATAGGCAGTATTCGATAATCTATAAGCTTGATGATTTTAGCCAATCCAAATTTTTCAATTTTGCTTTCCTTAATCTGATATTCGTCCCTCCAAACTGGTAGCATAACCTTCAGTGCATTTATGATTTCGTCATCAGAGGAATTTTTTATGTCGAATGATATGTACAGCCTATTATCGCCATTCTTCTTTAATATATCTTTCATAATCAAAGTTATCGGCTGAGACCTAATTTCTTTTTTAAGCTCATCAGTTCCTTTTACGAAAGAATCATGAGAAAAAAGCTCAAGTGTTCTCATTAAACTGTCAAAATGTTTAAAACATACTTGATGTATATGGCTATTGTTGTGGTTGGATAACTCTTCCATATTCATTGTTTGGCTGATTAAGGGTTTACCATCCAAAATCGTTTTGAAAGTTGGATGGTCTCCTTCAAAAAAATCCATTCCTTCACATATATTTTTTCTAACTTGAAGTTCTTTATAAAACTCCCTTAAAGATAATTTTTCTACATCCTGATAATTTTCAATATTGAACCATGACTGAAGTTCTATGTTAATCTCGTGCACCTTCATTGCTTCACCTTTCCGAGCTTAGATTCACTTTTTAATTTATTGAGATAGTCGGCATACCATTGCATCATTTTACGACGCCCTTCCAGATATTGAGCATGGTTGTAGGTGCCACGAATCGTATTTCTATCAGCATGTGCAAGCTGAGTTTCAATCCATGCACTATCAAAACCTTGTTCATGCAATATGGTGCTCAATGTATGACGAAAGCCATGTCCTGTAGCCCTTCCTGCATAACCGATCTTTTTGATTACCTGATTGATACTGGCTTCACTCATGCTTTTTCGTGAGTCATTTCTGCCGGGAAAAATAAATCTGAATCCGCCAGTAATCACTCTTAACTCCTCAAGAAGTCTAAGAGCTTGATCAGATAAAGGCACTATGTGTGGTCTTTTCATTTTCATGCGGGCAACTGGGATTTGCCAAAGACGTTTTTCGAAATCTATCTCAGTCCATTCTGCTGAGCGAAGCTCAATCGTCCTCAGTCCAGTTAGCATGAGAAGCTGAGTAGCTATTTGAGTAATTTTGCTACCAGAATATTGCTCCAGTTGCCTTTGGAACTCACCCAGTTCTGCCACTGACAAATGTGGAAAATGTTTTTGCTTTGGTGCTTTGAGCACACCGACTAAATCTGATACGGGATTGTGCTCAGCCCTGCCAGAAATAACTGCATAGGTAAAAATCTGACGACATGCCTGACGGGTTTTCTTTAGCTTATCCAGAACTCCCCGTTTCTCCATCTTGCGAAGAACATCGAGCATCTCTTTTGCATTGATTTCAGTAACAGGTCTTCTGCCTATGTAGGGAAAAACATCTTTCTTAAGGTATTCAAGAATGTCATCAGCATAGCCCTCAGACCAGGAAGGTTTTTTATGTTCATGCCATTCAATGGCAATCAGTTCAAAGCTGTTACTGACAGCCATAATCTTAGCGATTTTTATATCCTGTTTCTGCTGACTTGGGTCACCACCTTCTGACAAGAGCTTCTTAGCTTCAGATCGTTTAATCCTGGCTTCAGCAAGGGTAAGCATGGGATAGGTGCCAAACACTACACGTTTTTCTTTACCTGCAATCCGATACTTAAGCCTCCAACTTTTTGTTCCATTGGGAAAAATTTCCAGATACATACCGCCACCATCGGCAAGCTTGTATGATTTTTCCTTAGGCTTCGCAGAGTCGATTTGTCGGGCTGTAAGCTTCATATGGGGGCATCCATTTGATTGAACCTGGCGATGCCCCCTATCCTGCCCCCAATCGGAACAAGAACGCAATAGGTCACCTTGGACCAAATTGGACCATCGAGAAGTGTTATATTCTGTTTTAAAAGGAAAAAGTAGACTAGAAAGGATGTTAATAGAAGAAAAGATGGCACGCCCTACAGGATTCGAACCTGTGACCTACGGCTTAGAAGGCCGGTGCTCTATCCAGCTGAGCTAAGGGCGCATAGTGGTTGCGTCGGATTATACGTTTGCACGCTCTGCCGTCAACGTTTTTGCCGTGCTGTGGCTCCAGAGTGTTGAATCATTGAACAATTCGTCCTGAATGTCGAACAGCAGTCTCCCAGTGTCGAGCCATCCTCCCTCAATGCCCACCCATCCCCTACCCTCAGTGCCGCTTACGCCACTCGCTCATCGACACCAGATTACTCGCCTCACCGGACTCCCCTTCCAACTCGATCCCCTGCTGCGTAAACCGCGCATTGTATTGCTCACGCAGCGCATGCAGCTCGGCGCTCTCCGGCTCCAACTGCCTTAAGAATCCCAACGCCAGCAACAGCTGCTGCCGCGAAATCAGCCCGGAAAACCCGGCCTTGGTTAGAATGCCATGCCAGCGCACCGCATTCTCGTCGCTGCCATCGACAATCAACACCTGCCAGATCAGCATCACCGCTGCGCCGTTCTGCAGATGGTTTTCGTTGTCGCCCGCGATATAATCGGTGAACTCTTTGGCCGCGTCTTTACCCATCAGTGACAGCATCGATTCGATATGCACCGGCGGCAGCTGCAGCCTTTTACTCAGCCCTTGTGCGGCATGGCGTGAACCGGCCGTCAGCAGTTGAAACCCTACAACAAACACCACCGCCAGCGTGGCGAGTATTAACCAAATCATCACGGCATCCACATAATTTCCTGAGGGGCATAATACGCGCTAAGGCGGGTTGCCGTCACTGCGAAAAAATCGCGAAACGCCCTGCCCGAACGAATCTCTACCTGACAGCCGCACGCGCTTCTGACAGAATAGGCGCCATTCCCCGATTTAACTTTCTACAGATGGATTTCCTCTCTGATGGCAGCAAAAATTATTGACGGTAAAACGATTGCGCAGCAGGTGCGCTCTGAGGTTGCCGAAAAAGTACAGCAGCGTTTAGCAGCCGGTAAACGTGCACCCGGTTTGGCAGTGGTGCTGGTGGGTGAAAACCCCGCTTCGCAAATCTATGTCGCCAGCAAACGTCGTGCGTGTGATGAAGTGGGGTTCATCTCCCGCTCATACGATCTGCCTGCGACCACCAGCGAAGCCGAACTGCTGGAACTTATTGATACGCTGAACAATGACAACGAGATCGATGGGATTCTGGTTCAGCTACCGCTGCCAGCGGGCATCGATAATGTCAAAGTGCTGGAACGCATCGTGCCGGACAAAGACGTTGATGGCTTCCATCCCTACAACGTTGGTCGCTTGTGCCAGCGCGCACCGAAGCTGCGCCCTTGTACGCCGCGCGGCATCGTGACGCTGCTGGAGCGCTATAACATCGACACCTACGGCCTGAACGCCGTGGTGGTGGGCGCATCCAATATCGTTGGACGCCCGATGAGCATGGAACTGCTGTTGGCAGGTTGCACTACCACCGTCACCCACCGTTTCACCAAAGATTTGCGTCATCATGTTGAGCACGCGGACCTGCTGGTGGTTGCGGTTGGTAAGCCGGGCTTTATTCCGGGTGACTGGATTAAACCAGGCGCAGTGGTGATTGATGTGGGAATCAATCGCCTGGAAAGCGGCAAAGTGGTGGGCGATGTAGAATTTGAGACGGCCTCTGAACGCGCGTCTTACATTACGCCAGTGCCGGGCGGCGTTGGCCCGATGACCGTAGCAACACTGATTCAAAATACATTAGTCGCGTGTGAAGAATATCACGACGCAGAGGAGGCATAATGGCCACGTTTTCTTTAGGTAAACATGCCCACGTTGATCTGTGTGACCTGCTGAAGCTCGAAGGTTGGGTGGAGAGCGGCGCGCAGGCGAAAGCCTTTATCGCTGACGGCGAAGTGCGCGTGGATGGCGCGGTTGAAACGCGTAAGCGTTGCAAGATCGTGCAAGGCCAGACGGTTGAGTTTGCCGGCCAGCGTATTACCGTTGTCGCGTAAACGTTCAGGCAAATAAAAAGGGGCGAACATCGGTTCGCCCCTTTTTGCATTCTGTGGCCGGGAAATCCTGGTACGCATTAATGCGTACCCTACAATCGCAGGCTGAAATCCTGGTGCGCATTAATGCGCACCCTACGATCTACAGCCAGCGCACCAGATGATTTATTTACGACGCCAGCTCGAACCCTGCGGGCCGTCTTCGACGATCACGCCCAGCTCATTCAGCTTATCACGCGCGACATCTGCCTGTGCCCAGTCTTTCGCTGCACGCGCATCGGCACGGGTTTTCACCCAATGCTCGATCTCTGCCACTTCTTCGTCATCCACCTGCGCGCCACTCTGCAGGAACTGCTCTGGATCCTGCTGCAGAATTCCCAGCACGTTGGCTAACTGACGCAGTTTTGCTGCCAGCGCATCGGCTGTCGCGCTGTCTTCGGTTTTCAGGCGATTCACTTCACGCGCCATATCGAAGAACACCGAGTAAGCTTCCGGCGTGTTGAAATCGTCATCCATTGCGGTACGGAAGCGGGCTTCAAACTCTTCGCCACCCGCTGCGGTCGCGTTGGCATCGGTGTGACGCAGCGCGGTGTAGAGACGCTCCAGCGCCGCACGCGCCTGGTTCAGGTTGTCTTCGCCGTAGTTAAGCTGGCTACGATAGTGGCCGGACATCAGGAAGTAGCGCACGGTTTCAGCATCGTAATGCTTCAGCACGTCACGCACGGTGAAGAAGTTGCCGAGTGATTTCGACATCTTCTCGCGATCGATCATCACCATGCCGGAGTGCATCCAGTAGTTGACGTAATCGCCGTCGTGCGCACAGGTCGACTGCGCCACTTCATTTTCATGGTGCGGGAACATCAGATCCGATCCGCCGCCGTGGATATCGAAATGCGAGCCCAGCTGTTTGCAGTTCATCGCTGAACATTCGATGTGCCAGCCCGGACGACCGTTGCCCCACGGTGAATTCCAGGCCGGCTCATCCGGCTTGGACATTTTCCACAGCACGAAATCCATCGGGTTGCGTTTAATTTCTGTGATTTCGACGCGCGCGCCCGCCTGTAACTGATCCAGATCCTGACGTGACAGCACGCCGTAACCTTTATCACTCAGCACATCGAACATCACGTCACCGTTCGCCGCCACGTAAGCGTGCTTACGTTCGATCAAACGCTCAACCATTTCGATAATTTCTGGGATATGGCGTGTCGCGCGTGGCTCCAGGTCCGGCGGCAGAATGCCCAGCGCGTCAAAATCTTTGTGCATTTCGCCGATCATGCGGTTAGTCAGCGTTTCGATGCTTTCGCCATTCTCGTTTGCACGTTTGATGATCTTGTCATCAATATCGGTGATGTTACGCACATACTTGAGCTGATAGCCCACATAGCGCAGATAACGCGACACCACATCAAATGCCACGAAGGTACGCCCATGACCGATATGACAGAGGTCGTAAACCGTAATTCCACAGACATACATGCCGATCTGACCAGCGTGGATCGGTTTAAATTCCTCTTTCTGACGGCTCAGGGTGTTATAGATCTTCAGCATTGAACGATTCCGTTATTAACGTTTGCGGGATACGCCTTTCCAGCGTAGCTCGACATTGTGCCGTATTTTTCTCAGTTGTGCATCGCTCGCTTAGCTTCTGTGGCTGCCTTACTGACGAGCCATCGGAAATTGTGATATAAGAGGCGTCTACAAAAATGCCCCGCCGCTATGCAGGCGCGGCAGTTGATACTGACGACACCCGTAACAGGACGAATATAATGGTCACTTTCCAGACGAACCATGGCGACATCGTAATCAAAACCTTCGATGACAAAGCGCCGGCTACCGTGAAAAACTTCCTGGACTACTGCCGTGAAGGTTTCTACGACAACACCATTTTCCACCGTGTTATCAACGGTTTCATGATCCAGGGCGGCGGTTTTGAGCCAGGCATGAAGCAGAAAGACACCAAAGAAGACATTCGTAACGAAGCCAACAACGGCCTGAAGAACACCAAAGGTACGCTGGCGATGGCCCGTACTCAGGCGCCACACTCCGCGACTGCCCAGTTCTTCATCAACGTAGCAGACAACGACTTCCTGAACTTCCGTGACGAAAGCCTGCAGGGCTGGGGTTACTGCGTGTTCGCTGAAGTGGTTGAAGGCATGGACGTAGTTGAGAAAATCAAAGCGGTGAAAACTGGCCGTAGCGGCATGCACCAGGACGTTCCGGTTGACGACGTTGTCATCCAGAAAGTGACTGTTAGCGAGTAATGTCGCGCACGCTGTTTATCGCAGATTTGCATCTGTGCACAGAAGAACCGGCAATTACTGCCGGTTTTCTGCATTTTTTGCAGGGTGAAGCGCAGCAGTGTGATGCGCTTTACATCCTCGGCGACCTGTTCGAGGCCTGGATTGGCGATGACGATCCCAATCCGCTGCATCAGCAAATTGCCGCCGCGTTACAAGCGCTGCCGGTGCCGAAATTCTTCATCCATGGCAATCGTGACTTCCTGCTCGGTAAACGTTTTGCCCGCGCAAGCGGCATGACGCTGCTGCCAGAAGAACAGGTGCTGACGCTTTACGGCCAACGCGTGCTGATTATGCATGGCGATATCTTATGTACCGACGATGAAGGCTATCAACGCTTCCGTGCGAAGGTGCATCAGCGCTGGTTACAACGCCTGTTCCTTGCCCTGCCGCTACGCATCCGTATGCGCATCGCCGCACGTATGCGCGCGGACAGCAAAAACGCGAATCAGCATAAGTCGTTAAGCATCATGGATGTCAATCCGCAGGCCGTGGAAGCAGCGATGACGCGTCAGCAGGTGCGGATTTTGATTCACGGGCATACCCATCGTCCGGCTGTGCATCAGCTATCCGTGCAAGGTGAAAGCGCCCAGCGCGTGGTGCTCGGAGCCTGGCATGAAAACGGTTCGATGATTCAGGTCGATGCCGATGGCGTGCAGCTGATCGAATTCCCCTTCTAATTTCGGGCATCATTGCCCGTTTTCGCCCTACGCAACCGTTTTCCTTGCTGCCATCTCATGCTATTCTCTGTGCCCTTCTTTACCTGCCCGCCCGGCCAGGTTCGTTCGACTATTCACAGGAGTTGACCACATGTCATCCAACGCCACCCCGGCTCGTATCGCCATCGTCATGGGTTCCAAAAGTGACTGGGCTACCATGCAGTTCGCCGAGGAAATTCTTAACAGCCTGGATGTTCCGTTCCACGTTGAAGTGGTCTCTGCTCACCGTACGCCAGATAAGCTGTTCAGCTTTGCCGAAACTGCCGCAGATAACGGTTTCCATGTGATCATCGCCGGTGCGGGCGGTGCAGCGCATTTGCCGGGCATGATCGCCGCCAAAACCCTGGTGCCGGTGCTGGGCGTGCCGGTACAGAGCGCCGCACTGAGCGGTGTCGATAGCCTCTACTCTATCGTGCAGATGCCACGTGGTATTCCTGTGGGTACGCTGGCAATTGGTAAAGCCGGTGCCGCCAACGCTGCCCTGCTGGCGGCACAGATTCTGGCAGTGCATGACAAAGATCTGGCCGCGCGTCTCGCGACCTGGCGTCAAACACAGACTGATGAAGTGCTGAACAACCCAGATCCGCGGGGGGATGCATGAAACCGGTTTGCGTACTCGGCAACGGTCAGTTAGGCCGTATGTTGCGCCAGGCGGGTGAACCGCTGGGCATCGCTGTTTATCCGGTGGGTCTGGATGCTGAACCTTCAGCTCTGCCTATCGCCCAGAGCGTGATCACCGCAGAGATCGAACGCTGGCCGGAAACCGCGTTAACGCGCGAACTGGCGAGCCATCCTGCTTTTGTGAACCGCGATATTTTCCCACGTCTGGCCGATCGCCTGACGCAAAAACAGCTGCTCGATCAGCTGAAGCTGGCGACCGCGCCGTGGCAGTTGCTGGCAGATAAAAGCGAATGGCCGCAGGTGTTCAACTCGCTGGGTGAGCTGGCGATTGTGAAACGTCGCACCGGCGGCTATGACGGTCGTGGTCAGTGGCGTTTACGCGCCAATGAAACCGATGCGCTGACGGATGAGTGCTATGGCGAATGCATCGTTGAGCAGGGCATCAACTTCAGCGGTGAAGTGTCGCTGGTGGGTGCGCGTGGTCAGGATGGCACCACGGTGTTCTATCCGCTGACGCATAATCTGCATCAGGACGGCATTCTGCGCACCAGCGTAGCTTTCCCGCAGGCGGATGCGGCGCAGCAGCAGCAGGCTGAAGCGATGCTCAGTGCGATCATGCATGAGCTGAACTACGTTGGCGTGATGGCGATGGAGTGTTTTGTCACGCCAGAAGGTTTGCTGATCAACGAACTGGCACCTCGCGTACACAACAGCGGTCACTGGACGCAGAACGGCGCATCTATTAGCCAGTTTGAACTGCATCTGCGTGCGGTGCTCGGTTTGGCGCTGCCAAAACCGGTGGTGTTTGCGCCGTCGGTGATGGTGAATCTGATTGGCACCGATGTGAATGTCGCCTGGCTGCAACAGCCGCTGGTGCATCTGCACTGGTACGACAAAGAAGTGCGTCCAGGCCGTAAGGTGGGCCACTTGAATCTGACCGATAGCGATCAGCCGCGCCTTGTGGCGGCGCTGAACGCGCTGGTGCCGCTGCTGCCGGAAGAGTACGCCAGCGGGATTGCGTGGGCGGTTGAGAAGTTTTAGTTGTAGGGGCGGCATTCATGCCGCCCAATCCATTATGCCGCCTCAAACCTTCTGAATAGCGCCTTACCCTTCAGCAACCGCACGCCCAACCAGCCACCGCACACCGACAGCAGCAGCGCGCCGCAGATCGGTAACGCGATCCACAACGTCCAGTCTGGCTCCCAAGGGAAATCGAAGATCTTGCGCTGCAAGCCCCACAATGCCGCTTCGGCACCCAACGCCGCCGCCACACCCGACACCACGCCCAGCAACGCAAACTCACACCACAGCGTGCCGCGCAGCAGCCGTTTGCTGGCGCCCAGCGTGCGATATACCACCAGCTCCTGCCTGCGCTGGCGCATGCCGACCTGAATCTGCGCCAGCAACAGCAGCACGCCGCAGGCAGTGACCAGCACCACCATGATCTCTAGCGCCTGGCTCACCTGAGCCAGCACCTGACCGATCTGCTTCAGCATGCTCCCCACATCCAGCAAACTGAGCGTCGGGAATGCGCGGTTAAGCTGCGCCAGTAGCACCGGATTGTTATCCATGCGGAAGCTGGTGAGCCAGGTTTGCGGCTGTTGATCCAGCGCACCTGGCGGGAAAATAAAGAAGAAATTCGGGCGCAGGCTTTCCCAGTCGACTTTACGCAGGCTGGTGATTTTGGCGCTGAACTGCTGCGTATCGCCACTGAAGGTCAGGGTATCGCCCAGCTTCAGGCCCAGGCGATCCGCCAGCTCTCCCTCCATCGACACTTCCCCCGCTTTCGGTGGCCAGGCACCGGCAAGCAACGGGTTGTGATCCGGGCGATCCGCCTGCCACGTCAGATTGAGTTCACGGTTAAGGGCATTATCCATTTTCGGATCGGCTTCTTTGCCGTTCAGCTCAGTGAGACGCGCCCGCACAATCGGGTAGAAGGTTTCGGCTTTGACCTGATGCTGGCTGAGGAAATCGCGCACTTGCGGCACCTGCTCCTGCGTCATATTCAGCAGGAAGTAGTTTGGCGCATCCGGCGGTAACTGCTGCTGCCAGCGATCCAGCAGGTCGCCGCGCATCACCAGCAGCAGTGCCAATAACATAAACGACAGCGAAAACGCCGACAGCTGGCTCAGCGTCATGACGGGTTGTCGTAACAAACGGTTGATGGCCAGCCGCATCGCGAGGTTGCGCACCACCAGCTTACGCAGCAGCAACAGCGTGCCCCAGCCGAGCAGTGACAGCAGCAGCGCCAGCATCACCACACCGGCCAGCAGCGCCCACAGCATTTTGCTGCCGCCCATCAGCAACGCCAGCAGCGCAATCACCACCAGCGCCATGGCGGGCAGATAAATGCGCAGCGGCCAGACGTTTGCCACCGCATCACGACGCAACACACGCAATGGCTGCGTTGCCATCAACAAACGATAAGGGCGCAATCCCACCAGCAGCGAAATCACAAACATCGCGCCAATCGCCCACAGCCACGGCCAGAAGCTGGCGGCGGGCAGCGCAGCGGGCAGCACCGGTTTGAGCATCACCAACAGGATGATTTCAATCCCCTGCCCCAGCACGCTGCCCGCTATAGCAGCCAGTAACAGCACCGCCAGCCACTGGCCGATGATCAGCCGCTGCAATGCCTGTCGCGTGGCACCCAATGTTTTCAGCACCGCCACCAGATCGTAACGGCTTCGGCAGTAGTGGCTCATCGCCACCGCCACGGCAGCGATCGCCAGCATCAAGGTCAGCAGTGCCGACAGCAGCAAGAATTGCTGTGCGCGCTGCATCGAACGCCCGAGCGCATCCTCTGAATTCTCTACGCTGATCCAGCGCTCACCGGCCTTCAGTTGTGGCTGAATCCAGCTGTCATAGCGCGCCAGCGGGGCCGGATCGCCCGAGAATTTGTAGCGCCAGCTGAGTCGGCTGCCGGGCTGGATCGCACCGGTTTTCTCCACGTCGGCCAGATTCATCAGCAGGCGCGGCGCAGTCTGGAAGGGATTGAAGCCGCCATCCGGCTCCTGAATCACCTCACCGGCGATACGCAAGGTGGTGTCACCGACATCAACATTGTCGCCCACTTTCAGATTGAGTAAGGCCAGCAGACGCGGCGCGACTAATACCGTACCCGCCTGAGGTTTTAAGCCGGGTGGATCGGTCTGCAAGGTGCCGAACATCGGATAGGCGTCATCAACGGCTTTGATGTCCGCCAGCTGCGGCGTTTGTTCGGCGAAGGTCATGGTCATAAAGCTGAGCTGGCGGCTCACAGAGAGCCCCTCATCACGCGCTTTATTTAGCCAGGCTTCTGGCGCGGGCGCACTGCTGCGTAAGGTGCGGTCTCCTGCCATAAAGTCTCGGCTTTGCTGGCTGAGCCCCTTCTCCATGCGATCGCTGATTGAACCCAGCGCCAGTACACAGGCCACCGCCAGCGTTAACGCCAGCCAGACAATCAGTAATGATGGTGAGCGCCATTCACGCCAGAACCAGCGCCAAATCATGACTCCTCCCACAGCTTGCCGTCACGCAATCGCAGCCGACGATCGCAACGCGCCGCCAGCTGTTCATCGTGCGTCACCAGAATCAGGGTGGTGGCGAAATCGCGGTTGAGAGAGAAGAGGAGATCGGCGATGCGATCCCCGGTTTTACGATCGAGGTTACCGGTGGGTTCGTCAGCAAATAGCAGGCCGGGGCGTCCGCTAAAGGCACGAGCCAGCGCCACACGCTGCTGCTCGCCCCCCGAAAGTTGCGCGGGCAGATGGTGTAATCGATCCTTGAGCCCCAGCTGCGTCAGCAGTTCTACCGCCTGGCTGCGGCTATCGCGATCGCTGTCGCCACGCAACAGCGCGGGCAGTTGCACGTTTTCCAGTGCATTGAGGGTCGGCACCAGCATAAAGGATTGAAACACAAAGCCCACTTCACGCGCGCGCAACGCGGCACGCTGCTCTTCGTTCATGCTGTGCAGCGGCTGGCCCAGCAGGTTCACTTCGCCGCTGCTGCCATCATCCAGCCCCGCCAGAATGCCCAACAGCGTCGATTTGCCCGAGCCCGACTCACCAATCAACGCAATGGTCTCGGCTGGTTTGACAACCAGCTCAACTCCGGTAAGGATGGTCAGCTGATGCTCTCCTTGACCGACGGACTTAGTAAGATGATGAACTGCAACAATGTTTTCCGCTGGCATTATCCCTTCCTGTTGTTATTGCTTCTGCTGGTGTCTCGCATCGCCGCCGCCGATACCTTGCTGGTACTGGGCGACAGCCTGAGCGCCGGGTATCGCATGTCCGCTACCGCAGCATGGCCCAGCCTGCTCGATAAAACCTGGCAACAGCAGCCCAGAATTATTAACGCCAGCATCAGCGGAGATACCGCCGGACAAGGGCTGGCGCGTTTGCCGGGCCTATTAAAACAGCATCAACCCCGTTGGGTGTTAATCGAATTGGGCGGTAACGACGGTTTGCGCGGCTTCCCACCCCAGAACATCGCCCAGGATCTGAGCAAAGTGATCGACGAAGTGAAAGCCGCCAAGGCACAGCCGCTGCTGATGCAAATTCGTCTACCCGCTAATTATGGACGTCGCTATACCGAGGCGTTCAGTGCGATCTATCCGCACCTGGCACAGCAGTACAACATTCCTCTGGTGCCCTTCTTTATGGAGCAGGTCTATCTGAAGCCGGAGTGGATGCAGCAGGACGGTATTCACCCCAATCCGGATGCGCAGCCGTTTATTGCCAACCTGATGGCGAACGAACTGGCCCCGCTAGTAAAGCAGAATTAATGCAGGCGTGTGATTTTTAACAGGTAAAGAAATGCAAAAAACGATTCTTATCACCGGCTGCTCCAGCGGCATTGGCTTAGTGGCCGCGAACGATCTGCTGTCACGCGGGTATCGCGTAATGGCCGCCTGCCGACGTCCTGAGGATGTCGCACACATGGAAGCACTGGGCTTTATTGGCATACAACTTGATCTTGATGACGCGGAGAGCGTAGATGCCGCGGCGGATCGCGTGCTGGCATTATGCGATCACCGCCTGTACGGCCTGTTTAACAATGGCGGATTTGGTCAGTACGGACCGCTCACCAGCGTGTCACGTGCACAGCTGGAGAAGCAGTTCTCCACCAACCTGTTTGGCACCCATCAACTGACGATGCGCCTGCTGCCCGCACTGCAAGCCAGCGGAAATGGGCGTATCATCAACACCAGTTCGGTGCTGGGGCTAATTTCCACGCCGGGTCGCGGCGCCTATGCCGCCAGTAAATGGGCATTGGAAGCCTGGAGCGATGCACTGCGTATGGAAGTGCGCGATTCTGGCGTGCGGGTGAGCCTGATCGAACCGGGTCCGATTGCCACGCGCTTCACCGACAATGTGCATCAGGGCGAGCAGGATAAACCGGTACGCAACCCTGGCATTGCCGCGCGCTTTACTCTGCCGCCGGAAGCCATTCTGCCGAAGCTGCGCCATGCGCTGGAGAGTAACCATCCGCGCCTGCGCTATCCCGTGACCCTGGTCGCGTGGATCATGAGCGTGCTGAAACGCCTGCTGCCGGGTTGGATGTTGGATCGCATATTGCGCAGCAATTAAGCGGCATGCCAGATTTAAACTTGAAGCGGGGCCGCTTGCCCCCATATCCTCAACACACTTTCTGCAAAGAGACGTATTCATGTCACAGGCTTTGATTATCGACATCAACGAATCCAACCTGCAACAGACGCTGGAGCAATCCATGCAGTTGCCGGTGCTGTTTTATTTCTGGTCCGATCGCAGCCAACACTGCCAGGAACTGACGCCGGTTCTGGAGCGTCTGGCGCAGGAATATGCCGGTCAGTTCATTCTGGCCTCACTGGATTGCGATAAAGAGCAGCGGGTGGCAGCACAGTTTGGTCTGCGTTCCATTCCCACCGTGTACCTGTTCCAGAACGGCCAGCCGGTTGATGGCTTCCAGGGTCCGCAGCCGGAAGAGGCGATCCGCGCTCTGCTGCAGAAAGTTCTGCCGCGTGAGGAAGAGCTAAAAGCGCAGCAGGCGATGCAACTGCTCGACGAAGGTAAACCCTTAGATGCCCTGCCACTGCTGAAAGATGCCTGGCAGCTTAGCAACCAGAACAGCGAAATCGGTTTCCTGCTGGCAGAGGTGCTTATCACCCTCAACCGCAGTGAAGAGGCTGAAACCGTGCTGGCGGTGGTGCCGTTGCAGGATCAAGACACGCGCTATCAAAGCCTGGTGTCACAAATTGAATTGCTGAAACAAGCTGCTGATACACCGGAGATCCAACAACTGCAGGAACAGCTGGCGAGTGAGCCCGCGAATGCTGAGTTGGCTGCTAAACTTGCATTACAGCTGCACCAGGTGGGCCGCAATGAAGAAGCGTTGGATCTGCTGTTCAGCTTCCTGAAAAGCGATCTCAGCGCGGGTGAAGGTCAGGTTCGTAAGATGTTCCAGGAGATTTTAGCTGCCCTCGGCACTGGCGATGCCCTCGCGACTCGTTACCGCCGCCAGCTTTACTCGCTGCTGTACTGATCGGTACCGCACGTTAAACGGGCCGAAGCGACTCGGCCCGAAAATCTGACAACCAGGAGGTTATATGTTGACTGTGATTCCCGTCATAATCGTGCTCGCGTTAGTGACAGTCTGGGCAGGCGTAAAAATTGTGCCACAAGGTTTTCAGTGGACGGTAGAGCGCTTTGGTCGCTACACCAAAACCCTTCCCCCCGGTCTAAGTTTAGTGGTGCCCTTCATGGACCGCATTGGTCGTAAGATCAACATGATGGAGCAAGTCCTCGATATCCCTTCGCAAGAAATTATCTCCAAAGACAATGCCAACGTCACCATTGATGCCGTGTGCTTTATTCAGGTGGTGGACTCGGCGCGGGCCGCCTATGAAGTCAGCAATCTTGAGCTGGCGATCCTCAATCTCACCATGACCAACATCCGTACCGTGCTGGGTGGCATGGAGTTGGATGAGATGCTGTCGCAGCGCGATAACATTAATACCCGCCTGCTGCACATTGTGGATGAAGCCACCAATCCATGGGGCGTCAAAATCACCCGTATCGAAATTCGCGATGTGCGACCACCGCAGGAGTTGATTGCGGCGATGAACGCGCAAATGAAGGCGGAACGTACCAAACGCGCTGACATCCTGACGGCAGAAGGCGTGCGTCAGGCGGCCATTCTGCGTGCCGAAGGGGATAAGCAGTCGCAAATTCTTAAAGCGGAAGGTGAACGAACCTCAGCCTTCCTGCAAGCTGAAGCGCGTGAACGTCAGGCGCAGGCGGAAGCCAACGCCACACGCGTGGTCTCCGAAGCGATTGCCGCCGGGGACATTCAGGCGGTGAACTACTTCGTGGCACAAAAATACACTGATGCCCTGCAAAAAATTGGCGAGTCCCACAACAGTAAAGTGGTGATGATGCCGCTGGATGCCAGCAGCCTGCTCGGTTCGATTGGTGGTATCAGTGAACTGCTGAAGGAGAGCCGTCAGGAGCGTAAACCGTGATCCTGATGGAACTGATTGCCCATCCACACTGGTTCTGGCTCACCCTCGGCGGCCTGCTGCTGGCGGCTGAGATGCTCGGCACCAGCGGTTACCTGCTGTGGAGCGGACTGGCAGCGGTGTTGGTCGGTCTGATCGAGTGGTTATACCCCTTCTCGTGGACCAGCCAGGGCGCGCTGTTTGCCGTCCTCACGCTGCTGTGCGTGTTTTTCTGGTATCACTGGATGCGTTATCGGGAAGTATCGCAACAGCCAAATACCCTTAATCAACGCGGTTCTCAACTAATCGGTATGCAGTTGACGCTGGATAACGCCCTGAAAGATGGCTTGGGCCACGTGCGCATTGGCGACAGCAGCTGGCGTGTGCAGGCCAAAGAAGATCTTCCCGCCGGTACGCCGGTGATCGTGACCGGTGTGGTGGGCATTACGTTGCTGATTCAGCCACGTTTTCCCTCGGCCTGATGGCAACATCCCGCGAGATGATTGATGATTGGGCACTCGGCACTGTCATCACCCGGGCATGCCTCCGCCAGTTCCAGCAGTCGCGCGCGCATCGCGTGCAGTTCTTCGATGTGCGTGGCGATTTCATCGGCTTTCTTCAGGGTGCGAGCCTTCACATCCGCGCTGTGGCGGGCAGGATTATTAAACAACGTCACCAGCTCGCGGCACTCTTCCAACGTAAAGCCCACCTGCCGCGCCTGGCGTAGCAGATTGAGTTCATCAATATGGTGCGCTGCATAGCTGCGATAACCGTTGTCACTGCGTAACGGGGCCGTCACCACGCCCTTCTCTTCATAAAATCGAATGGCTTTACTGCTCAGCCCGGTCTTTTTTGCTACATCGCTGATGTTCATTTTTCACCTCTTGACCTTCCCCTGAATGGAAGGTTTACGCTTATCTCCATCATAATTCAAGCCCCCTCATGGGGCCTACTCTTGGTACAGGTGCGTGAGCCGCGTGGCTTCACCTCAGTCACTTACATAAGTAAGCGCCTGGGGATTTATCCACTTGTTGCCTTCCTGCAACCCGAATATATGCAGGATGTAATTTTATCACTGACAGATGAAGAGGTTACCTATGTCACACAATCAATTACTGGCGCTGGAAGGCTTGTCTTGCGGCCACTGTGTCAAACGGGTCAAAGAAGCGCTGGAACAGCGCGACGATGTCGAACAGGCCGAAGTCACCCAGCAGGAAGCGCGCGTCATCGGTGCGGCCAGCGCTGACGATCTGATTGCCACCGTTGAACAGGCAGGCTATCACGCCACAGCGGTAGACAGCCCAAAGCCTAAACCGTTGCCAGCCTTAGCGCCGCCGCCGGAGGCACTGGCAACGGAGCCACATACCCAACCGGCAGCTGAAAACCTTCCTGTCCACCATCTGCTGATTGGCGGCATGAGCTGTGCCAGTTGCGTCAGCCGGGTGGAACAGGCGTTACAAAAAGTGCCCGGTGTCAGTCAGGCACGCGTCAACCTCGGTGAGCGCAGCGCGCTGGTGCTGGGCGAGGCACCCGCTGATGCGCTGATGAGCGCGGTGACGTTGGCGGGATACTCTGCCGAAGTGATCGATGATGAACAAACGCGGCGTGAACGTCAGCAAGTGAGTGCGCAGCAAGCCATGCGCCGCTTTAGCTGGCAGGCCGCGTTGGCACTGCTGTTTGGTGTGCCGCTGATGATCTGGGGCATGCTCGGCGACAACATGATGCTGAGCGACGCCAACCAAACATTGTGGCGCTCGCTCGGCCTCATCACTCTGCTGGTGATGGTGATTGCTGGTGGCCATTTTTATCGCAGCGCATGGCGCAGTTTGCGTCACGGCACGGCAACCATGGATACCTTAGTCACCTTGGGCACCGGTGCGGCCTGGCTCTATTCCATCAGCGTGGCGCTGTGGCCCGAGTTTTTCCCGATGCAGGCGCGACACCTCTATTTTGAAGCCAGCGTAATGATTGTTGGTTTAATTAACCTCGGGCATGCGCTGGAGCAGCGCGCACGCCAGCGGGCATCAAAGGCGCTGGAACGTCTGCTGGATCTGACGCCCGCGCAAGCTCGCGTCATTAGCGATCAGGGCGAAACCTTACTGCCCTTGAGCGAAGTCCAGCCAGGCATGCTGTTGAAACTGGTAACGGGCGACCGCGTGCCGGTGGATGGTGAAGTCGAAAGCGGCGAAGCCTGGTTTGATGAAGCGATGTTGACGGGTGAAGCCGTGCCGCAAGCTAAACAGCCGGGTGATAAAGTCTATGCCGGAACGCTGGTGCAAGATGGCACGCTGCGCTTTGTGGCGCGCGCTACCGGCAGCCAAACCACCCTTGCTCGCATCATTAATCTGGTGCGTCAGGCGCAAAGTAGCAAGCCTGAAATTGGCCGATTAGCGGACCGCATTTCGGCGGTGTTTGTGCCCGTGGTGGTTGCGATTGCCCTGTTGAGCGGTCTGGTGTGGTATCTGATCGGCCCGCAGCCACAGCTCGCCTACACCCTGGTGATCGTCACTACCGTGCTGATCATCGCCTGCCCTTGCGCCCTGGGTTTGGCCACGCCGATGTCGGTGATTGCAGGCGTCGGACGCGCAGCGGAACTTGGCGTGTTGGTGCGGGATGCGGATGCGCTGCAGCGCGCCAGCGAAGTCGACACTATCGTGTTTGATAAAACCGGCACCCTGACGCGCGGCACACCAGAGGTCAGTGATGTGCTGTTGTATGGCGACTGGAATCGTCAGCAACTGCTAAGCGCCGCCGCGCAGTTGGAGCAGGGGTCAAACCACCCGCTGGCAAAAGCCATTCTGGCGGCAGCGCCAGACATCAACGCGGAGCCCTCAAAGCAATTTCGTACAATACGCGGCAAAGGCATCAGCGCTAAAGTCGCTGGCAGAACACTGTGGCTCGGCAATCAGGCGCTGCTGGACGAACAGCAGATCGATTATTCGGCCGCGCAAGCCGATATCGAACGCTTCGCGCAGCAAGGTGCCACGCCGGTGCTGCTGGCGGATAATCGTCAACTGCTGGGTCTTATCGCCCTGCGTGACAGTTTGCGCCCAGAGAGCAAAGCCGCGTTACAGCGCCTGCATCAGTTGGGGTATCGGCTGATTATGTTGACCGGCGATCACCCGAAAACTGCGCAGGCGATTGCCGCAGAAGCCGGGATTGATGAAGTGATTGCCGGCGTATTGCCCGAAGGTAAAGCGCAGGCGATTGGCCAGTTGCAGCAGCAAGGGCGCAAAGTGGTGATGGTTGGCGATGGCATCAATGATGCGCCCGCTTTGGCACAAGCTGATGTGGGTATCGCCATGGGCGGCGGCAGTGATGTGGCCGTTGAGACCGCCGCTATGACGTTGATGCGCAATGATCTGCACTGCGTGGCCGACGCGCTGGCGATGTCGAGCGCCACGCTGCGGAATATGCGTCAGAATCTGCTGGGGGCGTTTATTTACAACAGTTTCGGTATTCCGATTGCCGCTGGGGTGCTGTATCCCTTTACCGGGATGTTGCTCAGCCCGATTGTTGCAGGTGCGGCCATGGCGCTGTCGTCGATTACGGTGGTAAGCAACGCTAACCGTTTGTTGCGGTTTAAACCTTCACAACGGTAATCGCCCTCTCTGCCCTGTTTTTCAGCGAGTGAAATCGCTAGCATGGATTTTTGACTCTAAAAGGACAGGGCATGAGACGCAGTCTGTGGCAAAGCCTTCAGCAACTGGCCGCTACCCTTTTTCCGGCGCGTTACAGCTGGCCGGCGATGGATATGCAATTAGGTGACCGCCGCCTGCATCTGGCTGGCAGCATTCACATGGGTACGCGCGATATGCAGCCGCTGCCCGAAGGGTTACTACGACAGCTCAACAAAGCCGATGCGCTGATTGTGGAAGCGGATATCACCCAAGGTGCATCGCCCTTCACCAACGACGATATGCATCCTCCGCTGGCCCTGCGCCTCGATGCAGAGGTTCTGCAACGGCTGGATGCCCTGTGTGATGAGCTTTCGCTGTCGATGGGCATGTTTGACACCCTGCCCTTTTGGCAAATCGCCTTGATGCTTCAAGCTCAGCAGGCGCAGCGCCTGGGATTGCGCCCGCAGTACGGCATTGATTATCAGCTGTTGATGGCGGCGAAAGCGGCCAATAAGCGCATTATCGAACTGGAAGGCCCGGAAACGCAGATTGCGCTGTTGAAATCGCTTCCACAGGATGGCCTGCCGCTGCTGCTGGATACGCTGGAACACTGGCATACCAATGCACGTTTGTTGCAAACCATGATCAGCTGGTGGCTGGACGCCCCGCCCAGTCAGCAACCGGTGGCGCTGCCCACAACTTTTAGCAGCGACCTTAATGACACTTTAATGCGTCATCGCAATCAGCACTGGCGTGAATTGCTGCTGGCGCTGCCAAAAGGCCGTTATGTGGTGGCCGTGGGAGCGCTGCATCTGTATGGCGAAGACAATCTGCCGGGATTATTGAAATCGTAGCGGCGTTGATAATAAGTGCGCATAAATGCGCGCGCTACGACTCGCACGGACGTAGGGTTGCCATTTATGGCGACCTTCATAGCGAATGCTTCAGCTTGATGACAAAAAAAGAAGGCCAATATCGCTATTGGCCCGTCAAAGAGGAATTTGTTTATGATTTTGGTTATCACCAGGGTTGCTGGCGCGGGCCAATTCTCGCGCAAAGTTCAGAATTTCGCCAGTAATTTTCGTCCAATCTGAATTAAGAATTTTTGTCGCAAGGAACGAATATGACACCCGCTGTAAAACTGCTGGAAAAACAAAAGGTCGCATTTACGCTGCACCCTTACGATCATGACAGCCATGAAACCAACTTTGGCGACGAAGCGGTGCGCAAGCTCAATCTGGATGCGCGACAGGTGTTTAAAACCCTGTTGGTGGCGCTCAACGGTGATGCTAAAGCGCTGGCGGTGGCCGTGACTCCGGTTTCTTCCCAGCTCGATCTCAAAAAAGTGGCGAAAGCGCTGGGAGCGAAAAAAGCCGATATGGCCGATCCACAGCTGGCACAGCGCGTAACCGGTTATCTGGTGGGTGGCATCAGTCCTTTAGGGCAGAAAAAGCGTCTGCCGACGGTGATCGATCAGCAGGCGAGCGAGTTTGCCACCATCTTTATCTCCGGTGGTAAGCGCGGGCTGGATATTGAACTGGCCGCACAGGATCTGGCGCGGCTGCTGGATGCGAGTCTGGCGGATGTCGCACGTCGCGATTAACTGGGCTGCTGCGCGCACAGTTGATCTATCATCCAACGCCCGGCCGGTCCGGGCGGATTGCGGCGCGACCAGATGACATCCACCGCAATGCGCTGCGGCCAGCCAGGTATCGGCAACTCTTTCAATACCTGATGACCAAACTGCTCCACCAGCCAGCGCGGCAACACACTCCAACCAAACCCCTGCTCCGCCATCTCCAGCAACAGTAAATAGGAGGGGGCTGACCATACGCGTCCGGCAGGCAGCGGTTCACGATTTTGCACCCAGGTATTCAGCCGCAGATGGCGTAGCTCACCCAGTTGCGCTTCACTGACCTGCTTTAACTGCGACAGCACATGATCCTGATGCAGATAGATCGCCATCTGCGCCCCTACCTGTAAACGTGCCACCGCCAAATCGGGCGGGAGCTGTGGTTGCGCCCGCACCACGCCCAAATGGACGCGCCCCGCCTGCAGCAGGTCGATCGCATCGGCATCCTCGGCGATCATG